>JAYTTM010000357.1:0-1877 GCA_043745055.1 Chitinophagaceae bacterium
CAAAATTTAAAATTTACAATCATGGCACACAATTTAAATTTCAACGAACAAACAGGTAAACATAGTTTCTTTTCAGTAAAAGAAAAAGCCTGGCATGGACTGGGACAAATAGTAGAGGGATACCCCACCAGTGCAGAGGCATTAAAATTTGCAGGGCTTGATTATACAGTAGCCAAAAGAAAACTGTTTACGTTTGATAACGAAAACGAAGTAGCCAACGAAGACCTCGAAATCAAAATTCCTGAAATAGAAGTACCCAATTATTTTGCTACCATCCGCACCGATAATGAAACTGTTTTAGGTGTTGTGGGTAAAGATTATGAAGTGGTACAAAACATTGATGCTTTTAGTTTCTTTGATGCAATTGTTGGTGGCGATGGAATACAATATGAAACTGCAGGTGCAATAGGTAAAGGGGAGCGTATTTTTATTACTGCTAAATTGCCCAACTATATCAAAGTGGGGAATGATGATTTGATTGAACAGTATCTATTTTTAACTACTTCGCATGATGGATATGGCAGTATTACCGCAGCCTTTACACCTGTGCGGATTGTCTGCAATAATACTTTAAATGCAGCCCTTCGCAACCATAGCAATGCTTTTAAAATCAGGCATACCGCCAATGCAAAAGAAAGGCTGGAAGAAGCGCATAAATTAATGGGTATTACAAACAATTTGAGTATTCAATTAGAAGAAGTTTTTAATCAATGGGCAAAGGTTAGAATTACCGACTTTGAAGTAAAGAAACTGATTCAAATGGCTTTAGTACCAAACAAAGAAGTGTTGCAAAATATAGAGGCTGGTAAAGATGATGAATTATCCACCTGTTTTAAAAACATGACAGATGCAGCGTTTGAATACGCAATGACCAATGAAACGCAACAATTAGAAACTACCAAAGGTAATTTGTTTGGTGCTTACAATGCCGTAACTGGATATTTTCAAAATGTAAGGACTTACAAAAGTGAAGAGGCAAAACTAAAGTCCTTATTGTTTGGTGGTACGGGGCAATTGAGGACGCAAAAAGCATTTCAACTTTGTGAGAGTTTTGCAAAGGCTGAGTTAGAATTTTATAACTAAACATTTTTAAGGGGCATTGCAAAATGCCCCTTACTCTTAAAAAAAAGCTGCACCGCAACAGTGTGGTAGAGTTTGTAAAATGGCGGTGCAGCTTGGGTTTATTGTCCTTGATATTTGAATATTTATTTGAGATTTTTTTCTTCATTAATTCTCCCACAAAGTTCGCCTTTTGTTTCTGTGGCGGCAATGAAATTCCGGCATAAACCGCTGCGCTATTTATTCCGTTGCTTCATGGCCTTGGTCACCAAAAGGCGGAAGAGGTTCCATAATTAATTTTAAAATCTTTAAAAGTAAATGTTATGGAACAGCTAATGAATTTGTCAGTATTAAACATGGTTGCAGAAGTTGAATTGGTTTACAAAAACAAAGTGAAACCTTCTGAAAGGCCAATGGTTAAATCATCCAAAGAATGTTATGAGTTGCTGCTGCAAACCTGGGATGAAAACAAGATTGAATTTGTAGAGCAGTTTAAAGTGGTTTTAATGAACAGGGCACAAAGGGTTTTAGGAATCTATGAATTATCAACCGGAGGAGTTGCTGGCACAGTTGCAGACCCGAAATTGGTTTTTACAGCGGCTTTAAAGGCTAATGCCTGCAATATTATTCTCAGCCACAATTACCCTTCCGGGAATCTTAAACCAAGCAGGGCTGATGAAGAATTAACAAGGAAAATAAAACAGGCAGGAACATATCTTGACATAAAAGTATTAGACCATGTAATTGTTACCAGCGAAGGTTATTATAGCTCTGCTGATGAAGGGGTGCTGTAGCCCCTTTTTATTCAGTATAACTAT
>JAYTTM010000358.1:0-6830 GCA_043745055.1 Chitinophagaceae bacterium
ACCAGTTCTTTAAGCGTTTTTTTTGTAACTGCGTTTCCAAGTGGCAGCTTGGTTTCAGCATCGTAAAATATTACTTTCATACCCAGGCTTTCTGCCAATACACTCAATTGGCTGCCAATATTGCCATAGCCAATTATGCCCAATGTTTTACCTCGTAATTCAAAACTTCCTTTAGCTTCTTTGAGCCAAATACCCGTATGTGCGGCATTATTCTTATCAATTATTTTCCTTATCAACATGATGGATGCTCCAATTACCAGCTCTGCTACACTTCTTGTGTTACTGTATGGTGCGTTAAATACTGCAATACCTTTTTTGGTGGCAGTTTTTAAATCTACCTGGTTTACACCTATACAAAAGCAACCGATGGCCTGTAATTTTTCTGCTGCCTCCAGCACTTTTGCCGTTATCTGTGTTTTACTGCGAATACCCAACAGATGGACATTCTTTATTTCTTTCATTAACTGCTCCTCACTTAAGGCACCACCTATTTTTTTTACATTGCTGTATCCTGCTGTTGTAAAGTATTTAACTGCCACATCACTTATGTTTTCCAAAAAAAGGATATTGATCTTCTCTTTGGGATAACTCGTTTTATTTTTGTCAGGCATCTTAATTACGCTTTATTTTGCGCAAATATATTCATATACATTGTACTCACTTATGTTGCAGGAAAAAAGAATTACATTAATCGCTTCAAGCAAGCCTTGTCTATGGGTTGTTTTGGTCACAGTTTTAACTATCTTATTGCTTTATTCTTGCGGAGCTGGGGGTCCTAAAAAGCAGGCTGCTCTTATTATTCCCCCTGATACAATTTTACTAACAGCTCCTGTGCCTCTTTCAGTTGCTACCAAACAATATTATTATGAGGGATGTAAAAAATGGTTCGACTCTGCATTGCTTCGCAGCGGATTTAATGGTGGCATTATTGCTGCAAAAAATGGTAACATAATTTTTGAAGCTTACAAGGGTACAGGGCATTTGCCCGGAAAAGATACGGTTACAGAAACAACTCCTTTTCACATAGCTTCTGTTTCTAAAACATTTACGGCTATGACTGTATTAAAACTATGGCAGGATGGAAAGCTAAATATTGATGATGAATTCAATAAATATTTCCCTTCATTTAATTATCCCGGGGTTACTGTGAGAACGCTGCTAAACCATAGAAGTGGCTTGCCCAATTATGTATATTTTATGGAACAGCTTGGTTGGGATAAATCCAAATTTGTTAAAAACGAGGACGTTTTAAATTGGCTGGTAAACCGAAAAGCTGAACTTACCAATATTTCGACACCCAATACTCATTTTACTTATTGCAATACTAATTATGCCTTGCTGGCCTTGCTCATTGAAAAAGTAACGGGTGAAAAGTATGCCGCTTTTTTAACAAAAACATTTTTTGTGCCGTTGGGTATGCAACATTCGTTTGTATTCGATACTGCACAACAAGCATCTGTAATCCCCAGTTATGATTGGAGAAACAGGTTGATGTCGTTTAATTTTTTAGATGCTGTGTATGGCGATAAAAATATTTATACTACTCCCAGAGACCTTTTAAAATGGGACCGTGCACTCAGGAGTGGGAAAATATTTACAGCAGCTACCCTGGAGCAGGCCTATGCTCCATACAGTAACGAAAAAGCAGGTATAAGAAATTATGGCCTGGGATGGCGAATGAACATTTATCCGGCCGGAAAAAAAATGATTTATCACAATGGCTGGTGGCATGGTAACAATGCTGCATTTGTAAGACTGCTGGCAGATACTGTAACCATTATTGTTGTAAGCAATAAGTTTAACCGGGCTGTATATCATGCAAAAGAAATGGCCAGTGTTTTTGGAAATTATGAAGATTATGATGAGGAAGATGAAGCATTGCAAAGCAAAGACTCTACAGCAATAAATAAAAAAAATGGAGCAGTAATAAATAAAAAAACAACACCTGTAAAAACTAAAAAGTTAATACATAAAAAATCCAGACAAAGAAGAAAAAAATAAAGCTGCTTTTTATTAACTGCTAAAAAATTACATTGATTGAAAGCATTGATGGTAGCTATTTTGGTTACCTGTTATATTTACCCGTTACGCTATTTATTGTGCAAAATTTTTGCAATGATTAATTTTAATGGGTTGATCAACAAAATTAAATGGGTAAAAAAAGATTAGTAGTAATAGGTGGCGGTGCAGCGGGCTTTTTTTGTGCAATTAATGCTGCACAAATGAACCCTGCTTTTGAGGTAATTATTGTTGAAAAAACCGGCAAACTTTTAAGCAAAGTACGAATAAGCGGCGGAGGCAGATGCAATGTTACCCATCATTGTTTCAGCATGGCTGAGATGATAAAAAAATACCCCCGGGGCAATCATTTTTTAAAGAAAGCGTTTCATCATTTTTTTACTACTGATACCATACGTTGGTTTGAAGAAAGAGGCGTACAACTTAAAACAGAAGCTGATGGAAGGATGTTCCCCACTACTGATTCATCTGAAACGATTGTGAATTGCCTGATGAAAGAGGTAAATAAATATGGGGTGCAAATATTACTGAACAGAGAGGTTGCAGCGTTGTCAATAGTGAATGGTGAATGGTCAATTGAGTTTAACGATGGAAGTACAATTCAAGCCAATTTTGTTTGTGTTGCCAGTGGCGGTTATCCAAAAGCAATGCAATTTGAATGGCTGAAGAAATTAGGACATACCATTGAGGCTCCAGTACCCTCTTTGTTCACCTTTAATATGCCCGGCAACAATATAATCAGCCTGATGGGAATTGTAGCGGAAAATGCCAGTGTAAAGATTGCAGGAAGCAAATTACAGGAACAGGGCCCTTTGCTAATTACACATTGGGGTATGAGCGGCCCCTGCATTCTAAAATTATCTGCCTGGGGTGCAAAAGAACTGGCTGCTAAAAATTATCAATTTTCTATTTTGGTAAATTGGCTGCCTGCATTCAACGAACAAACTTTGAAAAATAAATTTCAACAGGTACGATTTAATCAGGCAGCACAAAAAATAGTTAACCGAAATGCCTTTGGCTTACCGCAACGTTTATGGCAATATCTGTTGCAGCAAAGCGGCATTAATGAAAATATGCGCTGGGCCGATCTGCCTGCAAAAGAACAAAACAAACTTATAAAAAATAGTTGTGTACAGGAATTTGCAGTAAGTGGAAAAACTACTTTTAAAGAAGAGTTTGTAACAGCTGGCGGCGTAGCACTGCAGGAAGTTGATTACAATACCATGCAGAGTAAAATAGTGCCCAATTTATTTTTTGCCGGAGAAGTATTAAATATTGATGGCGTAACCGGTGGCTTCAATTTTCAAAGCGCCTGGACAACAGGCTTTATAGCAGCAAAAGCAATAAGCAAAATGCAATAAGCAATCTTTGATTTGTGATTTTTCAGTAGTCGATCGTAATGCAACCACAGTCCTAACTAAACGACTATAAACTATTCTTCCGCTCCATCCAGTCTTTCTCCTTTGCATCGCCAGAAGCTATTGTTCCGGCAGCAAAAAAAATGATGATTATCTGTACAATAAATGCGTAATGAGAATTGGATTCCAATATTTTGAGCCAGGGATAATTCATTTTAAAAAACAGCATAAATGCCAATACAAGTGTAATAGTAGCGATGGTAGTACCTATAATTAAAAATACGGAACCAAGTACTTTTGCAATGGATGTTTTAGCCAATGCAATTTTTTTTGACAGGTAATAATAAGCGGCATAATACAAAATATAGGGTACCAGTATAATCACCATTTCAAAAATATTGGTTGAGCCGGGAATGCTAAAAAATGCAATAGAAAATAACTTCATCACATAAAAAAATAATACCAGCAACAAAAGAAAGGATAAAAAACTGCCGATGATTAATGCCAGCAGGCTAAAATATTTATTGAAATTATTCATGAAAAACTGGCGTTGTAATTAAACGGCAAAGTAAGTGATTAATGGTGAATGGTCAATGGTAAGTGGTAAATAGTGAACGATTGATAAATGACGATTAATAAACTTTTACCTAACTAAATGGTTTCTATTTCTTCTATTTTATCGAAATTACTATCCCTGATGTGAATACTCATTATGTTCAATGCTTTAATGCCTGAGCCATTGGTTAACTGAACCTCTAGCAATATATTGTTGCATTCCCAGGTAAGCTTTCTGGTTGATCCCATTATATTATTTTGTGACGGATTATTGTCATTTTCAATTCTGGTTGCTTTTCCAAATTTTGTGTTCAATCATTTAGAAAGAGTATTGAATTTATCAGTTGATGTATTGTTTTTCCAATTTGCAGAATCAATAGTATTGACATCTGTCCATAGATCAATAAAAAGCAATTCTCCCTTTTTATTTGTTGCCATTAGTAATTTAGAAAATGCCAGGCCTGAGAATTTGAATATATCTGAATATTTCTGCTGTAAGTTTTTATTTAAGCTATCGTAGTTTAGAAAATAATCATCTCTTGACCTTGAACAAATCTCAGCCAATTCCGATGGAACCTGGCTACCAAATTTTATGATTTTGAAAAAGGATGCTTTATCTAATGTTTTGCAATCCTGGCTATAGGAAGCTGTTACAGTTAGTAAGCAAAATAAAAAAATGGATAATAATTTCATTTTTATATAGTGGAAATAAAAAATTTAATGAGTTACCAGCTTGCCATAAATCTTATTGTATATAAAAGCTTTCAATTAGCAATAAATATAACTTTAAATTAAGTGTGTCGTTTAGCAAAGTAACAACATTGTACAGATTATATTGTTGTCAATTTGCTTCGATGATATACATGCCATTTTGATAATTACCATGTAAGAAATATTGCACAAAAAAATCCCACTGCATTGCTGCAATGGGATTGTATAAAACCGGTTTGAAAAATTATTCAGCAGTTGGTTCTTCAGTAGTTGCAGTTGGTTCAGCAGCAGGTGCTTCAACAGCAGCCGGTGCTTCTTCTGCAGGTGCTTCAGCAACAACTTTAGCAGCTTTGGCTTTAGTTTTAGCAACAGGAGCTTCAACAACAGCGGCTTCAGCAGCAACTTCAGCAACCGGCGCTTCAACAGCAGCAGGAGCTTCCGCAACAGGAGCTTTAGCAGCTACAGGAGTAGCAGCGCTTGCAGCATTATCCATTTTAACTTTAAGATCAGCCAATGCACCGATATCGCCAAGGGTAGATTTCTCTACTTTACTTTGCAGGTTTTTAACTGCTTTCTTGGTTACTTCAGCATCTGCTTTTTTCTCTTTAAATTCAGCTTGCTTTACATCTTCAATTGCTTGTTCCCACAGGCGAGTGTGGCTAAGTACTATGCGTTTGTCGTTGCGGTCAAATTCAATCACCATGAATTGTGCAATTTCATCAGCACCCACGTTTTTACCATCTTCTTTTAAAAGATGACGGGTAGGGGCAAAGCCTTCCAATCCGTATGGTAATTGTACTACAGCACCTTTATCGTCTTTTTTAATAACGGTACCTTCGTGAATACTACCAACAGGGAAAGTACTTTCTAAGCTGTTCCATGGATCTTCTTCAATTTGTTTGTGTCCTAACTGAAGTTTACGGCCATCTTTATCAATGTTCATAATGATTACTTCAATTGCAGCACCCACTTTTGTGTATTCGTTCGGGTTATTGAAACGTTTCAACCAGCTTAAATCGCTGATGTGAATCATGCCGCCAATACCGGTAGCCAATTCAATAAACACACCATAAGGAGTGATGTTTTTAACTGTACCAGTATGCTTACTTCCTTCAGGAAATTTAACTTCAATATCGCTCCACGGATCGTTGGCCATTTGCTTGATAGACAAACTCATTTTACGGGTGTCTTTATCAAGAGTAACCACTTTTGCTTCGTACTCATCATTCAGCTTAAAGAATTCTTTAGCATTCACCGGAGTGTTGGCCCAGGTAATTTCACTTACGTGTACCAAACCTTCCACACCCGGCATAATTTCTAAGAAAGCACCGTAGTCTTCAATGTTTACTACTTTACCTTTTACAATTTCGCCTTCTTTAATGTTTTCTGCCAAAGTATCCCAAGGATGAGGAGTCAATTGTTTCAAGCCAAGGCTGATACGTTTTTTATCATCATCAAAATCAAGTACTACCACATTCAGTTTCTGATCCATCTTCAATATTTCACTCGGATGGTTGATACGTCCCCATGAAATATCAGTGATGTACAGCAGGCCGTCTAAGCCGCCAAGGTCAAGAAACGCACCGAAGTCAGTGATATTTTTGATAGTACCTTCCAGTACCTGTCCTTTTTCCAGTTTACCAATAATCTCAGCCCTTTGAGCTTCGATATCGCTTTGGATAAGGGCTTTGTGCGATACAACGGCATTCTTAATGGTCTCGTTAATCTTAACCACTTTAAACTCCATTGTTTTACCAACAAACTGATCGTAATCAGTAACTGGTTTCACATCTATCTGGCTTCCCGGTAAGAAAGTTTCCATACCATACACATCCACAATAAGGCCACCTTTTGTTTTGCTGGTAACAATACCAGTAACAATTTCACCAGTTTTGTGCAGCTCCACAATCCTTTCCCAGGCACGGCTGGTACGGGCTTGCTTACGGCTCAGGTGTAAGTTACCTTCCCTGTCTTCTTTTTCCACCACCATTACTTCAATGATGTCGCCTACTTTCAATCCGCCAACGATGTCCCTGAATTCATTCAGCGAAATCAAACCATCGCTTTTAAATCCGATGTTAACCACCGCATCCGTTTTGGTGATGGCTTCAATAGTAGCCTGAATCATTTCACCATCGTTGATTTGTTTAAAAGTGTCATCATACACTTTGTCGTACTTCTCTTTTT
>JAYTTM010000359.1:0-1873 GCA_043745055.1 Chitinophagaceae bacterium
AAACGGTGCCTGTACATATGGGAATGCAGGTTTAAACGGAACATCATTTGCATCAATCCCTGTGTTATATGTAAGTACATTCAACAGCTGAGGCGTAACTGGGCTTGGGCTTGATGATGGTATATAATCATCGTACCACAATCCAATGGCGGCCAATACCACACCACTAACTGCTTGCAATTCAATCCTTGTTACATCATCTTCCAGCCTTCTTCCGTTAGGAAAACCATCCATGTTCGGTATATTTTGGATAGCTGTAGTTGCATTGTATGCAGGATCAGTTAATCCCAACACAGCGGCTTGCACCAAACCTAATGAACTAAACTTACTGCTGCTTCTTGGAGTAGGCGGTACTGCCATATTCAGCCGCAGCATATCGCCCCCATTGGGCAAAAAATTACTTATGAATGGTTTGCCTTTAGCCAATGGATTACCAGCTTTGCCGGTAGCCAATTGGTATGGTGGCAGGTTTGGCACACCTGTATTAAAAATAGGCCACAAATCTACAGATCGTGGCGACTTTGCAGCAGGTAATAAAAGCCCTCCAAATGCAGATTCAGCAAGGGCTGTACCATTTAATGCAGCATTACCTTTTAAACCAAATAACCCATCCTGGTCATTTCCAAAACCAAATCCGCCGAGGGAATTTCTTTGAATACGCAGCGGTGTTAATGCAGGAACTGCTGCACCAAAAAAGGTATTATCCATGTACAAAGCCAGTTCCGGATTGTAAAAATATTTTCCGAAATGGTTTAATACTGAAAGGTCCTGGTAAGGTGTTAGTGAGTTCCAGTAATCTTTGTCTCCAATCGGAATTACCGCTTCGTTGGTTAAAGGCATACCTAACCTGGAAACCTGAATCCATGGTCCGGAAGTTTCTACGCCTTTTCCTTCTGGCTTTAACACAGTTATTTTTTGCCTGCTGGCACTTGCCCATACACCAATAACATAGTTGGGATCAAGGATGCTGGTAGCCTGACATACAGGCTTTTTATTTTTTTGTAAAGTGGAAATATCTATCTGCAAAGCAATGGTTGAAACGTTTAAACATTTTAAACCATCAGTTGGCTTTGAACCAGTTGTACGAGGGGCATCACCTAAATCAAAAATACCACCAAGGTCTACAAAAAATGGATCATCAGAAGTGCCGCAAAATACTTTTTCGCCCGTACTGGATTTTGTGATGGCTTTGTTGATGAGACTGTTGTAATCAGGCGCATTTAAACCAACTGCAGAACTGATAGAACGTGGACCAATATTGGGCGGTGGCACTATACCATTGGTGACAATTGTTTGAAAAGATTTACCCCCATTAGTACTTCTTTCCAGCATATAAGTGGTTTTAAGATTTTGTTTTCCTAATCTGATGTTGAAGAAAGTAGATGGATCTTCATTTGTTTTATTAAAGGTGAATCGATAGGTAATATCGTCGCCAGCTGTAGCTACGTTATTATCAATGTGTATTTCATAACGGATGTTTTCGCCAAATTGATAATAATTGGGTCCGCCTTGCGGAAGCTGTCCCGGAACGTAACTGGCAATGATCGTAATCTTGTCGGGATCATCTGGGCTGCGGAAGGCATATACATCTGTATTGTCTGCCAACGGATCGTTGGCAATTAGTGGCGCTTCTCTGTGTGATGATGCAAATAATGGCGCCGTGATATTTACCATCATCAACATCAGCAGGAATGCTGCTGAAAATTTTCTTTTCATAATTAAAATTTTTTTGATTGAAAAATGACTTCCTGCTTCTTCCAGGAAAAATTAAAATAAACCAGTTTGCAAGGGATAACACAGATTATCTAATTGCTGAGGGAAAAGATATTTTTTGCCTTCTTTAAAAGAAAACTACGTCTAAAAAATGTGGTTA
>JAYTTM010000360.1:0-6816 GCA_043745055.1 Chitinophagaceae bacterium
CCTGCACCTTTCGAGAAAAACAAAGTAATGTTCGATTTCCAAAAGGCATTAAACTGGTGATTGTAAAATAGCTGATAATGGGTTTGCAGGTAATTGTCAGTTTCGTTTTTGTATGGGCTTCCCGGGTGTTCCTGCCCACTTACATTAAAGGTTCTGTTATTTTTTAAATCGCTTTGGCTTACTCCGTTCCATGCCTGATAAGTTTTTTCTTTCCCTGAAAAAATATTTAATCTCAGTGAATTTTTCTCATCAATATAAGCAGTACTAAAATAATAGGATTGTAGTTTAGAAGCAGCCCTATCAATATAACCATCACTTTTAATATTGCTTAACCTTCCATCAATTGTAAAATGTTTACCCAGTATTCCGCTGCTAACTTTTAGCGTATTTTTAAAAGTATTAAAAGAGCCAAAGCTGTTGTTGAGCTCTACCATAAAATCTTTATTAAGCTCATTGGTAGATAAATTAATGCTGGCTCCAAATGCCCCAGCCCCATTGCTGCTGCTACCAACTCCACGCTGTATTTGTATACTGTTAAGAGAAGAAGAAAAATCCGGAAGATCAACAAAGTAAGTGCCCTGGCTTTCAGCATCATTGTAGGGAATACCATTGAGGGTTACGTTGATGCGGCTTGCGTCTGTTCCACGGATACGAATGCCCGTGTAACCTACGCCATTACCGGCATCTGAGTTTATTACCACAGATGGTGTTTGATTGAGGAGAAATGGCAAATCCTGGCCAAGGTTATTTTTTTCTAATTCTTTTTTTGTTAGATTGGTTTTGGCAAAAGGTGCTTTTTCAGCTGCACGTACAGCAGTAATTTCCACCGGTTGAAGGAAAGTTGTGTCATTGAAATTTTGACTTTTTTGTTGTGCGTAGGTTTGAGATACCATACTTAATAACAACAAACATGTTACCTGGATTTTCATTTTTTTTAAAATTATTGATGAAACCGGGGGAAATGAGATGGGATAACAAATAATTTAGATAGACATACAACAAGACTTTAAAAATCTTGTTTCCCTTTCGGGAAAGGGAATAATTTTACTTCAGCTGCAGCTGAAGTTATTCTCCCTTCGCAGGCATTATCCTGTGCAGGTTATCGGGTTTAATCTCAGCCTTTTGCCAAATGACAAAAAGCACCCCGGAATTCAAATTGTTAAAAGAACTTTTGAAATACGAAGTTAAGGCGTAAATAATTTAATTTCCAAACTTTGTAACAAACCAACCTTGTTCATCGTACAATTAATAAAGAAAAATCATGAAAAAAATATTCTTTTCGCTTCTTACGCTATTAAGTGTGCACCTGTTTGCTCAAGATGTTGTTGTAAGTGATGGCAATGCAGAAAAACGGGCATTATCGTCCAGTTTCAATGCTATTAAAGTTTCTGATGGTATTGATTTAATGTTAACCCAGGGAACAGAAGAATCGCTTGCAGTTAGTGCGGCTGAAACAAAGTATCTGGAGAAATTAAAAACGGAAATTGTAAATGGCACACTTAAAATTTATTATGAAAACGCTGGTATGATTTGGAACAGCAATGAAAAAAGAAAACTAAAAGCGTACGTTTCATTTAAAACACTGGAGAAATTACAAGCTTCTTCTGGTGCAAGTGTTAAAGCAAGTACCATACTGAAGATTTCAAGATTAGAGTTAAAAGTAAGTAGTGGTGCTTTATTTTCTTCCGAAGTAAACATTACGCAGTTAACCGCAATGCAGGATAGCGGTGCTGAAATTAATATTACCGGAAAAACAAGTGAATTAACTGTGGAAGCCAGCAGTGGCGCCATCTTTAAAGGGTATGAATTGGTTAGTGACTATTGCAAAGCAAAAGCAAGCAGCGGTGGGTCGGTAAGAATTAATGTAGAAAAAGAGTTAAATGCTAAAGCCAATAGTGGCGGAGGAATTCATTACAAAGGAAATGCAGTAATTAAAGAAGTTGATATTAGCAGCGGAGGAAGTGTTAAGAGGGCTTAAGCAAGTATTTAAAATGGTAAACCCTTCTCAAATACAATTACCAAAGTGCTGTATCATGTAAAATAAAACATCTCTTAATTACAGAATATTATCCGAGGTTTACTTCCAATCTCTAAAATAAATAAATATGAAAAAAGTATTTTTTATTATGATGGCATTACTGATCTATGCTGTATCCAATGCCCAAAAAATAATTGTAAATGATCCCAATGCAGCGGTAAGATTGCTATATGAAAGTTTTCACGCAATAAAAATTTCCGGAGGCATTGCCTTGTACCTCTCGCAATACGAAACTGAATCTATTGCAGTGAGTGCATCTGAGGATAAATATAAAAATGATATTAAAACCGTGGTAGAAAATGGTGTGCTTAGGATCTATTATGAAGGTAACAACTGGGCTATAGGCAAAAACAAAAAAATGAAAGTATATGTTTCCTTTAAAAACCTGGACCGTTTACAGGCTAGCGGTGCATGTGATGTGCATGTTGCAGGTAACATAACCGTTCCCGATTTATCCGTCTCCATGAGTGGTGCCAGCGACTTTAAAGGTGCAGTAGATGTAACCAATCTTTCATTGGATTTAAGCGGTGCGTCAGATGCAAAAATTTCCGGAACTGCAGCTTCCATTAAAATAGAATCAAGTGGTGCCAGTGATGTGAAGGGTTATGAATTAACAACTGAAAACTGCACAATAAGAGCTTCCGGAGCCTCTGATGTAAACATCACCGTAAACAAGGAAATGACAGTAACCGCAAGCGGTGCCAGTGATGTTTTTTACAAAGGCAATTGCATAATAAAAGAAATCCACAGCAGCGGTGCCAGCACAGTTGCAAAAAAAGGATAATTAAGAATAAGTGGGTTGATATCTTAACCTTTATCAACCCATTTTCAATTGCCAAAAGCCCACAATAAAAACTCCGGCAATGCTTTACTCCATGCGGCATAATCATGCAGGCCATTTAAAGATTCTACATAAACGATATCACCTGGAGGGCATACCTTTTTGTCTTCAATAATCTGCAACAAATCTTTGGTGTCATCCACTACATCAATAATCCCATCTTTATCTCTATCGCTTTTTTCTTCCTGCAAACCTGCATACATCCAATATTTTAAATGAGGTCGTTTACGTGATTGCTGAATACTGCTCAGCAAAATCCTATTGGCAGCTTCGGTATAAGTAATAGCTGTCTGGTCCTTATCTCTCCACCAAAAAGAACCAGAGAAAACCCCTACTCTGTCAATCTTATCAGCATTATTCCAGGCAATGTCCATTGCTGATAAACCTCCCAATGATGCGCCAGCTATCACAACACTTTTAAAGGAGCGAACACCAGCATTTTTTTTGATATAGGGGTACAATTCATTATCGATAAAGGCTGCATACTTATCCGCCTTTTTACCCCTGTTTTCAAAATCAGGTTTACCTGCCACACCATACCATTCTTCCCGCCTACCGGCATGCACGGCAACTACCAATAAAGGTGCTATTAGTTTTTTCCGGTACAGGCTATCCACAATTATTTTAATACGAAATTTATCTGCATCCTGTCCATCATTCAGAATCAACAAATTCATTTCATTTTTAGTTTCAGGGATTGCTGTACTAATAATTGTAAGCTTTACATGTTCCTGCAGGTGCCTGCTATAGATTTCGTCCTCCCGCTGTTTAATTTTTTTTGTGCAGCTATTTCCAACTATAAGCAACGTCAGCAAGACTATCCAGTTTTTTTTGTATAAGAACATAATAATAAATTGAAAAACAAATGTATAATATTTGGTGGTAAAACCTCATTCCGTTAGTTTTGCAATGCGAAGTAGAGCAGCGGTAGCTCGTCGGGCTCATAACCCGAAGGTCCTAGGTTCGATCCCTAGCTTCGCAACTACTTAAGAGGTTCACTTTGAACCTCTTTTTTAATTTTACACCCAATAACAATATGTACGCTCCATACAAAAAGTCACTTTTAAGATCAAAATAAAAAAAGAACAATCTAAATAAAGGGAGTTTCCAAACAAGACTTAGTAAAAAAAGGGTATACCAGTAAATAACTTCTATCTGCACTTGCATTTGTAAAAAAAAAATTTAATCTTTAACCATTCCGTTTAAAGCTTACATCTACTTAAAAAATAACAACGCCAATTTTTATAATTCATATAAATAACCCAATCTTATAGTTTTAATTATTATAAACTTGTAATCAATTATTTAAAAAATAAACCCTGTATTTTTTATGGGAACATTAAGAATAAAAGGCACGATAGAACTGAATCAGTTCTGGCCAACAGGATCGTCAGATGCCGATACTACTAAAATGAAATTGATTGTTGGAGAAGATTCTTTTCAGTTTAAAGCAACGGGTGAAAATATCTTTAAAAAGACGACAGTTTTTCAAAGCGCTATTTCAAAAGGACAGGGTGTAAAGCCAGTAATAAACACCAGTAAAAGAGATGGCGTGCAATCTATTACAATTAGACTGCAAGGTGTAGATGCGCCAGAACTGCACTACAAAGCAGCTCCATTAAAAAAGACTCTGGAAATTACAGCTGCCAAAAGAAATAAATACAATCAACTAAACAAGGAAAGAAGGCAACGCTTTGCAGAAAGTGCAACTGTAGCGTTGGCTGCACATTTAAAGCGTTTTACAACTACGGAATCTGTTGAAGCAATTTTTGAATCAGAGATTGACCAACCATTTGAAGTAGTGGATACTTACGGCAGATTTATTGAAAATATTTACATCGGCAATGCAAATGAAAACGACCTCAATACCTGGCTGGTAGAAAATGGCTGGTGCACCCCGGCATTTTATACGTCAATGTCGAAGGAGGAGATAACAATCTTTTTATCTGCCTGGTTAAAGGGGAAAAAATTAACCGGCAGAACCAGCAAATCGATCATAAAAAATGCGACCAGGTTTGATTGGGATTTGCTATACAGGGAACCTGGCACCGTTGAAAATTTTGCCATTCCGGAAGATAAAGGCAAGACCCTAATGCCCAAAATATTCCGCAGGCAAGTAGCCTGGATGGTGGCTAAAAAAGCAGGTGTTATTACTGCAAAAACCAGTTTTAAGGCTCAGCTACAAAAGTCGCCGGATCAACTGGTACTGTTAAATGATTTTTTAGCCAACGGTATCACCGCATCGAAGGTTTATGCTTTGCATGATTTTGTTACCGTTGAGGGAAGCATCCTTAAAAAACCGGAGGAAATTGTTTTTCAGGAAAAGCCAGGAACACTCCTGGAACCAGGCGGTAAAAAAATTACCGAATGGTAAATACCCATTTTGATTTTATTGAAGATTGTGGCCGGATGCTTTGTTTTATTTTAAAATCAATCCTTCCAGGTTGAATTTTTCGGGGTGCTTTCCTTTTATGTTGCTGTAAAAGGCTTTAATATTTTCTGCATCGGTGAGTGGGTTTCCTGTCATATACATCAAAGGCCCAAAACCAGCTATCTTCCTTTCATAATCGAGGTAGCCTAGTAAAACTGGCACATTGGCTCCCATTGCTACACGATAAAAGCCCGATTTCCATCGCTTTACCCAGCCCCTTGTTCCTTCTGCAGGTATCATCAGCATTAGTTTATCATGCTGGTTAAACAATTGAATCATTTCATCTACCAGTTTGGTACTTTTATTTCGTTGAACTGCCATACCGCCAACGCTTTCTAGTATTCCTTTTATTGGCCAGTGAAACAATTCTTTTTTAGCCAGAAAACGTACCGGAATATTAAGCTTAAAAAAAACCGCCATACTATACAAAAAATCCCAGTTGCTGGTATGTGGTGCAGCAATCACTACACACTTTTCATAACCTGCCGGCAGATTTACATCCATTTTCCAGCCATTTAATTTAAACAACCATACAAACAGTTTACGCATGCTGTATTACTTTTTACAAAGAAAAGGATTATTAACATCAATTGATTTCAATAAAAAGCAATTGAATTATTTGTGGAATGCTAAATATATATTCAGCAAACTGAAATAAACAAAGTAATATTCAAAAAACTTAACATTGAAAACACAAATCCTTATATTAATTTTAGATTAATTAATTATTACCAATAAATTTAAACAAGTATGTTAACGAAAAAAATTACCACAAAAAAAGAAACAACATTAAAGGAAAAGATAACCAGTGAAATAACATTGCTGTTAACTTCGGCACTTGCAACATTGAAAGATGGTTTGGGTGAAAAGAAATTTGAAAAACGTATAAAAAAAGCAGCCAAATTACTTTCGGCAGGCATTAAGACTTCAGGCAGTATGAAACCTGCAGCAGCAAAAGAAATAATTAAACCTACCATTAAAAAAACTAAACTTAAAAAAGAGGCTATACCTAAGCCTGCAAAAAAAGCTGTAAAACCCGCTGCAAAGAAAGTAACTAAGGTTATTTCAAAAAAATAATACCTGTAAAAAAAAGAATGCCTGGGCCAAAGCAATCGCTTTATCCAGGCATTCTTATTATAGGTCGTTTCTTTCTTTCCTACCTCAGCATCCCCTACCAATTTAATTCCAACAAGTTGTTTCGTTGATCAATATCTGCCATTCTTTTACTTGGGTCAATGGCTACTTTGGAAAGAGAAGTTAATCGTTGTTTAAAACTTAGCACATAGGTAGGATGCGTCCAACGCCATTCTTCATGTATTTCGAAAGGTTGATTGCTGGTATCTTCTTTTTTAGCACCGTACATCAGATTAAGCGGAATGTTATGCATAGCTGTAGTTCCATCTTTAAAAGTAAGTTGCACATCAATGGGCATGGGCATTTGGCCAATTCTTTTCAATCTAATCTTTGATTCTCCTCCCTCTTCCCAAAGACTGTCAATTGCATAAT
>JAYTTM010000361.1:0-6806 GCA_043745055.1 Chitinophagaceae bacterium
AAAAATGAAGGCTGGGGAGTTGCCATCACAGAATGTTTTAAAACAATTGTTGGAGAAGCAGTTAAAGTAAGTCGCAAAGCGGATGGAAAAGTAACGATAGATAAAGTAGTTGCTGTAATGGATTGCGGCTGGTATGTGAACCCCGATATTGTTAAAGCACAAATTGAAGGAAGTATTGTAATGGCACTGGGTGCTGCTGCCATTCATGAAACCCATTTTGAGGATGGAAAGGCAGTTGAGAAAAATTTTGATACCTATCGAATGCCCAGAATTAATGACATTCCGGCAATGGATATTCATATAATGGATAATGACGAAAAACCAGGCGGGGCAGGAGAACCTGCGTTGCCGCCCTTTGCACCGGCTTTGTGCAATGCTATTTTTGATTTAACCGGTAAGCGGATAAGAAAATTACCGTTTAAATTATCGGATGTGTAGCAGGCACTCAGCTATGTTAACTAAAAGATATTTAAAAATAGGGTGTGGTTCCTTATTTTTTTGGTTTTCACTCCTATCGTAACGAGGCAGTAGTGTAAGAGATTATTATAATGGTAAAAACTGTGGTTTATTAATGGTAGAGTTACTATTGTGCAGACATGAGCAAATCCTGAGTTGCAAACTCAGGATAGCTATTGAACATTTTATCATTTTTTATCAGGAAAGCAGACAACTCTACAAATAGAAGGCGTTGGAACTTTTATAAACCGAAAACTATAGTATTATGAGAGTAATTGTTGTTCTTATTAATAACAACCAAAAAATATTGCTATGAAAAAAATATTCTTACTTTTTTTTTCAGGTCTCTGGCACAGGACTCGCCGTGCTACAAAGAAATTAATTTATTATCAACGGCGGGCCCCATATCTTTGTGCAATTGTTTTATGAAGACCCTTATGAAAAAGAAAACCCTGTTTTTGGAGGATAGATTCCGTTTTAATGTTTTGGTATATATAGCTTGATAAAACTAAGCAACATGAAAAAAATATTAATCTCCATTCTACTCTTCTGCTGCCTGCATAATGGCAATGCACAAAATGTAGGAATTGGAACACTTGCACCAAACGCTTCTGCTATGTTAGATGTTACCAGCACTTCCAAAGGGATGCTGGTGCCACGTATGACAGCAGCGCAACGCATTGCAATGCCTTCTTTGTCCAATGGCTTACTGGTATTTGATATTGATTCATCGGCGTTTGCTTATTATGTAACCAGCCTCTCTGCCTGGGTATTTTTAAAAGGAGTAAATACTACAGCCAACAACTGGAGTACGGTTGGCAATGCAGGTACCAACGCAGCAAATTTTATCGGCACTACAGATAATAAGGCATTTAAATTTCGTACAAATAATATTCCGTTTGGAGAATTAAACCCAACGAACAACAATATTGGTTTTGGAAAAAATGTGTTTAAAAATTTAACAGCAGGCACTGATTTGATTGCCATTGGCGACAGTGCTTTAAGTAACCAGGTAATAAATAATTCCGGTTATTATTTCAATATTGCCATAGGAGCCAAGGCACTTGCAGCAAATACAAATGGCTATGCCAATGTTGGTATAGGATATAATGCTTTACAATTCAATACATTCGGTTCAGAAAATATAGCTATAGGTTATTTAGCCTTACGGGTAAATAACGGACAATATAATACTGCTGTGGGAAATCAGGCATTGCAGTTTAATACAACCGGCCAGGCCAACACAGCACTGAGCCATTTGGCTTTATACAAAAATACTGTTGGCAAAGGCAATACTGCCATTGGCGATTATTCAATGATGGAAAATGTAAGCGGCGAATATAATGTGGCATTGGGTTTTGGGGCGTTGAAACTAAATACAGATCGTAGTAGATTGGTTGCTATTGGGGATAGTGCTTTGTATAATAATGGAGTAGGGGCATCTTCCCTCCAGGAGGGAACTGAAAATACTGCCATTGGTACTAAAGCACTTTATACAAATACAATTGGTTTTAAAAATACAGCAACTGGCTCAAATTCTCTATATTTCAATACAACCGGCAACTACAACACCGCAAATGGCTCAAATTCTTTAGATTCCAATACAACCGGCAGCTTCAACACTGCAAATGGCTCAAGTTCTCTCCGTTCCAATACAACCGGCAACTACAACACCGCAAATGGCATAAGTTCTCTATATTCCAATACAACCGGCAGCTACAACACAGCAAATGGCACAAATTCTCTAACCTACAATCAAACCGGCAGCGGCAACACTGCAACTGGTACAAATTCGCTTTTTTCCAATACAACAGGCTACTCAAATGTTGGTATAGGTACACTTGCTTTATTTAGAAATACAACCCTGAGTAATTTAGTTGCAATTGGCGACAGTGCTTTATATAATAATGGCATAGGTGCTACTTTAAGTTATCATGCAACCAATAATACTGCTATTGGTAGTAAATCCCTCTTTTCTAACACAACAGGATACGAAAATACCGCAAATGGATTTCAATCCCTTTATTCCAACACAACAGGAAATAATAATACGGCAAATGGAGTAGCTGCTCTCTACTCCAACACAACAGGAAGTAGTAATACCGCAAATGGAAGACAAGCTCTCTACTCCAACACAGAAGGTAGCTATAACACCGCAAATGGAGTAGGTGCTCTCGTCTTCAACACAACAGGTAGCTTTAATACCGCAAATGGAGTAAATGCTCTCATCTCCAACACAACAGGAATTAATAACACGGCAAATGGAGTAAGTGCTCTTTACAACAACACAACAGGACGCTATAACACGGCCAATGGTTCCTTAGCACTTGCCAGTAATACTTCAGGTTATTCCAATACTGCTGTTGGTGTGTCTGCATTGTACCGTAATACTACTCAAAACAATTTAGTTGCCATTGGGGATAGTGCTTTATATAATAATGGCATAGGTGCTACTTTAAGTTATCAGGCAACCAATAATACTGCTATTGGCAGTAAATCCCTCTTTTCTAATACTACAGGGAATAATAACACGGCAAATGGACTAAGTGCTCTCTACTTCAACACAACAGGATACGAAAATACGGCAAATGGGGTAGCTGCTCTCTTTTCCAACACATCAGGATTTTACAATACCGCAAATGGACGAAGTGCTCTCTACTCCAACACAACAGGAAACAATAACACTGCAAATGGATTTCAAGCTCTCTACTCCAACACAGAAGGTGCCTTTAACACCGCAAATGGAGTAGCTGCTCTCGGCTCCAACACAATAGGAAATAGTAATACCGCAAATGGAAGAGATGCTCTCTTCTCCAACACAGGAGGAAATAGTAATACCGCAAATGGAGTAGATGCTCTCCGCTTAAACACAATAGGAACTAATAACACCGCAATTGGATACCAGTCTTTATATACAAATCAAACCGGGGGGTTCAATGTTGCTGTTGGTAATCGGGCATTGTATAACAACATAAATGGATTTAATACTGCTGTTGGCTACGGTGCTTTATATAGCAGCACTATCGCAAACGAAAATACGGCAGTAGGTTTTCAGGCTATGGGGAATACAACAGAGGGTGCTAACAATGTAGGAGTGGGTAAAGATGCGTTGTTTAATAATACTTTGGGGTCAGCTAATATTGCCATTGGTGTACGGGCCAATTCAACCAATATAACCGGCAACGAAAATATTTCCATTGGTAATGGCTCGGGAAATTTTTCCGACAATCTTACCAATGCCATTACAATAGGCACCAATGTTGTTGCCAAAAAAAACAATACACTTATCCTTGGCGGTGATAACAAAGTAAGTATTGGCGGCGTTTCAGATCCTTCCAGTTATTTAACTGTAACCGCCACAGATAATACGAGCCCGTTGGCAACACTCACTCAAAATGGTTCTCAACCTGCATTAAAAATTACCAATTCCCTCTCAGGATTGGGTATTGAATTAAACGGAGCCGCAATTAAAGTTAGTGGTGGAGGCAGAATGGCTTTTCAGGTTACAGCAACAGGAATAAACTCTATCACCATTCCCAATACCGGTTTTGCCAATGCTGCCAATGATATACTAATTGTAACACACCAGGGTGTGGCAGCTAATGTAAACACCCCTGTTTATGTACAGTTTAACGGTGTTAACTGGAAAATATTTACAGAAAGCGGAGGCGTTATTGCTGCCGGAGAAATTTATAATGTATTGGTAATAAAACAATAAAAGAATTAATATCGCCCCGGTCCATACAATGCTTGCCCTGCTCTTCGCCTGCGTTCTTGGCACACGAATCCATTGGCGGCGATTATGTTTTGTTTTCGTTTCGTGTGCCAAGAACCGAGGCGGAGGAAAGTGTAAAAAATTAGTATCGTTTAATAACCGGTGTGGATGATGTGGTTGGTGAAATGATGGCGAAACTGAACGAATTGGGTGTAGTGGATAATACGATTATTATAGTCATGGGAAATAATGGAATGTTTCTTGGTGAACATGGTATGGAAGGAAAATGGTATGGTTATGAAGAGTCAATCCAGGTACCACTTATTATTTATAATCCCAAGGTTGCCGGATAAAATAAAACAGCATAAAGCTGGTCAAATTGCTTTAAATATTGATATCGCTCCAACTATTCTTGCTATGGCAGGAGTGCCTGCCCCAAAAACAATTCAAGGAATCGATTTATTTCCGCTCGGAGTCTCCCATTAAAAACCATTCCACATTATAAATTATAAGTTTTCCCAGGCGGGTTTCCGTGCTGAGGCCAATGTGTTTTGCATAACCCGCCGCAATTTAGCCGGTTACATAAATTAATCATTGCAAAAAAAATCGTCTGGAAAATATTTATCTTATTTGTGTAAACCCGTTTAGGACAAGACAATAATAAGAATTGGTATAATTGTATGTTTATTGTCTAGTGTCATTGTCTGTAATTTTCCATACTAAAGCAGTTAAGTCCTTGCGCAGAAATGAGGCATGGGCGAGTGTGTTGGCAATCTGTGCGGCAAGTTATAAGAGAGGTATAAAAAATAATAAGCCGTTACGTTTTAAAAGGGAGTAACGGCTAAATCTATGTTATAACATGTGGGTCAATAACTACAAGGTCGGTAATATGGGTAAAATCTTTAGTGTTATGGGTAATAAGTATAAGCCCATGTACCTGAGCAGTAGCGGCAATGATAGCATCGCCGAGTTTCATTTTTTTATTGTACTTACGAAGTTCGATAGCTTTTATAGTAACGGCTTTATCAAGTGGCAAAATTGTAGCAAGGCTAACAAAATCTTCAATGAGTGGCATTTTATCAGGAATTTCATGGTAGGTAAGCACTTCAATTTCTACAGCTACCGAAATTATAAAATTGGTGTTGATGATGTTTTTGACAAAAGCTGCACCAGCATCTGGCAGCCTGTTAGCAAACAAATGCGAAATCACATTGGTATCAATTAAATATTTCTGCCCCATTCGTTGCGTATTTGTTGTGTGTGTAGTTCAAATTTTTCTCCTTCTTCTTTAGTAAGTATGCCAAAAAAATCGGAAGGTTTTTTTGCAGATAAAACGGAAGCTGTAGTAGTTTTTACTTCTTCATCAATATAAAAAAGTACATGTACTTCTTTGCCTACATACTCAGTAGGTAGAGAAACAGACATATCGAAATTGCTGTTTGTTGGTCTAACGGTTGTTTGTATCATGTTGTTTAAATTTACAGTAAACTTATTTCCTTTCAGCCTTTACCTGTGCAGTTTTTATCATTGGGTTTTTATTACCCCAGCTATTTCGTACAAAATTTAGTACATCTGCAACTTCCTGATCTGTTAGTTGTGGTAAAGCAGCCATTGCAGTGTTGTAAGTTTTTCCATTTACGGATATTTCACCTTCCTGCCCGGCTAATATTATTCCAATTGTACGTTTTACATTTTTTACATAATCTGTTTTTGCCAGCGGAGGAAAAACAGCCTCTACCCCTTCACCTTCGGGCATGTGGCAACCGGCACAATTAGCCTGGTAAACAGATTCTCCTCTTTTTATGCTTTGTGGCAAAGTATCTTCCTGTGTAAAAAAAATCCAGCTGGTTGCCGGAACAATAAGAAACAGCAGGGAAATTATTTTTATCATTTATAAAAATTTAAAGTTGTTATGGTTGAAATAAAAGAAACAATTTTGTACTAAAATCAATTAGCAAATATAAAGGATAGAAATCTGCTGTTAATAAAATATGCAGTTAAAAATATTCAAAAAGTCTATACTTTCTTCATGAGTACTTGTATGGTTTCTTTGGTTTTTTGTTCCAGTACGATGTCTTTTCCATTCGTCATTTGCTGCACAATGGCTTCGTTGTAATGGCGGATTGTTAACAGGCTGATGTTTTTTTCAACCGTTACTTCAAATAACTCACTGGCAGCAAGCGCAAGTTTTTCAATCTTCTCTGCCTTGTCATCAAAGCCGCACAATAAACTGATAGCACCACTTTGGGTAATATTTGGACTGATTTTTATTGCTGCAAAAAGCTTATACAAACTGCTGATACCGGTTTCACCTATAAAGGAAAAATCTTTACTGCTCATTTGCATCAAAACCTGATTTTCCTTTACAACAATAATGGGCGGTAAATGGTGAACGGACTGTTTGCTGATAATAGTGCCCGGCAGCAATGGGTTTAAAAAACATCGTACATGCAAGGGGATATTTTTATTCTCTAAAGGCTTAATTGTTTTTGGGTGTATTACCTGTGCACCATAATAAGCCATTTCAATTACCTCGTTAAAACTAAGATGGCTTATAAAAACGGCATCATTGAATTTTTTGGGGTCGGCATTCATTACACCTTCCACATCTTTCCAAATAGTTAGGCTTTCCGCA
>JAYTTM010000362.1:0-1866 GCA_043745055.1 Chitinophagaceae bacterium
ATGATTGGTATGAATGTGACTGAAATGATTGCAGAAGCAGTGGTTGCCCGTAAACTGGAAACTACGGCGCATGAAATACTGAATGCCATTCATCCGCACCCAACCATGAGCGAAGGCCTGAAAGAGGCTACCGCTATGGCTTATGGTGAAGCAATTGATGTTTAAATAAATAAGTTTTACATTTCTAAAAAAGGATTACAGGTTTCTCTGTAATCCTTTTTTATTTTATGCGTTGAATATTTCCTGAGAAATTATTTACCAAATACCGTTTTTAAAATGCCTGTTACCTGTGCAGCTGGGTCTTTACGAATTAACTGCTCCTGCAATCGGATATTATAAAATAACCCGGACAATGCTTTTTCGGTTACATAAGCTGTAAGGTCTGTGTTTACATGCTTGGAAGAAAACATATTGTATTTGGAAAAAACATCTTTCCAGTATTTTGTGGCATCTGTTTTTACAAGTGATGCTTCAATAACAGGTCTGAATTTTTCAGTAAGTTCAGTAGTAGTTGTTTTTTGCAGAAAGGTGGTAGCTGCAAAATCTCCCCCCTGTAATATTTGCAAACCATCGGTTACAGACATGTTTTTGATAGAATTCCAAAAGATATTTCCAACACCACTTGCTGCATCTTCTGCAGCCCTGTTCATAGAAAGTACTGCTTTATCTACCATTTTGCCCATACCTACATTGCGTAAAGTTTGTTCAACTTGTTTTGCCTCTTCGGGCATTAATATTTTTATGGCAGCATCTCCAAAAAATCCATCTGCCTTGCTCAGTTTTTTTGTGGAGCTATCGGTTCCTACTCTTAAGGCTTCTTTAAGTCCGCTTATGATATCGTCATTACTTAATCCAGTGCCACTTTTGGTACGGCCTTTTGTAACATGATCAAATAAACTTTTTTTAGTACTGTCTTTTTTGGTTGCTTTATCAAACAACCCTTTAATATCCTGTGCCTGTAATGCCGTAATACCAGTAAAAATTGCGATGGTAAAAAGGTAAAATGTTTTCATATTTTTTAGAATGATTTTATTTTTAAATAAAATGAAATTTTGTAGGCCATGTTTAATAAACAACCTGTTAATTAAACATAAACGGTTTAGGTGCGTTTTTATGTAACAAAAACAAAAATAATGCCGCCGGGATTAATACTGCTCAATTAGTTTTTACCTTTAAGCACTTTAACAAAACAGGTTGTATGCCACAAATTTCTATTTGGGAAAAAGAAAGTTTTTTTGCTCCGCAAGATGTAATAATTATTGGAAGTGGCTTTGTAGGTTTATGGAGTGCCTTACGGTTAATTATTCAGCATCCACAGAAAAAGATTACTGTATTGGAAAGGGGTTTTATACCCACAGGTGCCAGTACCCGAAATGCCGGCTTTAGTTGTTTTGGAAGTCCTTCCGAATTAGTGGAAGACATAGCTGCAATGGGAGAAGCCAACATGTGGAAGCTGGTTAAAATGCGCTATAAAGGCATATTGGAAATAAGAAAGCATTTTAATAATATTGAAATAGATTATGATGCATGTGGCGGGTATGAATGTTTTACAAAAGAAAGTGCAGATTGGCAGAAAAGTATTGCCAATTTAGATTGGCTCAACAAGGGACTTGAGGATATAACCGGTGAAAAAAATCTCTTTAATGTTGCCAATGAAAAATTATCAGATTTTGGTTTCGAAGGGTTCGAACATTTAATTGCCAACAAGCTGGAGGGAGCTGTTCATTCCGGAAAATTTGTGCAGGCGTTGTTGCGGAAAGTACAAAGCCTGGGTGTGCAGGTACTTACCAACGTTGAAGTGCTCGATTACGCTGAAAACAGCCAGCAGATTACCATTCACACCAATCAGTCAATAGATTTTACCTG
>JAYTTM010000363.1:0-1866 GCA_043745055.1 Chitinophagaceae bacterium
ATTTTGATTGTACTAATTGCTGTTTTTTTATTGTATCGGTTATTGCATAAACAACAGCAACCACCAATAAAAGTTGAGCCAATGCACCCAGTTTATTTAACAATATTACAGGATGAAGTACCCTTTTACCAGCAGTTAAATGCAGATCAGCAGACTTCTTTTCATGAGAGGATGCAAGAGTTTTTAGCAAGTGTAAAAATTACCGGTGTAAAAACTGAAGTAGAAGATGTAGACAGGGTTTTAATTGCAGCAAGTGCCATCATACCAATTTTTAATTTTGTGGGATGGCGGTATGTAAACCTGCATGAAATATTATTATATCCCGATTCTTTTAGTCATGATTTTGAACAACAGGGAAATGGCAGAGACATACTTGGGATGGTTGGCAGTGGCTCAATGAATAATATTATGATCCTTAGCCAATATGAGCTTAGGCAGGCATTTAGCAATAAAACTGGTAAAAGCAATACAGCCATTCATGAGTTTGTACACCTGGTAGATAAAACAGATGGAAGTATAGATGGTATTCCCAATTTTATACTTGACAAACAATATCTGCGACCCTGGTTGCAACGCATGCAGCAGGAAATAGCCTTGATAAAAAATGATGAGAGCGATATCAATCCCTATGGAGCCAGTAATGAAGCGGAGTTCTTTGCTGTAGTGGCTGAATACTTTTTTGAACGTCCCGATTTGCTGCAGCAAAAACATCCTGAGTTGTATACATTGCTTTTGCAGATTTTTAATCCTAGTCAACAGGTGGTATAAAACTAAAAAGCTGATTACTTTATCAAATCCTACATCATTCAATATAAAAAAGCCACCAGATTATCTGATGGCTCCGGCTTATTTAAAAGCCCTGGTTATTTTTTAAATCAGAGGTCTGGTTATTCGATAATAACCGAAGACGTCCATGAATTACCTGTAGATTGCATGAATACCTCCTTTTTTTTGGTGAACAATAAAAGTAGGAATTTGAATCAACTTTCACAAAAAATATTTCAACTTACAATGTAGTTTTTTCTTTTCAATTGTAATACAATATCAACTTACCAATTGCATTTAACGAGGCAACTTATTTTAAAGTAATCCTTTTTTTCAGCATATATCTTTACAATACAAAAGCTGTCATCAGCATTTAGCTGCATCATCTTAAAATTAATACGGCATGTGCAATTATCTTGGTTATAAAGTAACCCATGTTCAGTTTATACAGCTCAACCAAATTGAAATGGAATTGGGTCACCATGCGGCTTTGGAGGTATTGCGCAGTGGGTTTGAGTATGGTAACTGGGAGGTTATAAGGGCAAATGGAGCAGGCAACGATGTAGAGATTGAGTCCATGCATTGGGAGTTTTTACCGCCGTGGATAAAAACCATGGATGAGTTAAAACTAGCTCGTAAGCAAGGTATTCCATGGCTAAATGCCACAGCAGAAAAATTGTTGAATAGTAAAATGTTCAGGAACGCAGCATTAAACAGAAGATGCCTGGTTATTGCTTCCTGTTTTTATGAGTGGCGGCATTTTAAACCAGCCTATGCAAAAAAGGATTTGGCTTATCCTTATCTCGTTCATCTGCCAGGGCAGGAATATTTTTATATGGCGGGTATATGGCAGCCATGGACCGATAAAGAAACTGGGGAAACTATGAACACATTTGCTATTGTAACCACCGCAGCCAACAGCCTGATGCAACAGGTTCACAACAATAAAAAAAGAATGCCCACCATATTGCCGGAGGCACTTGCTTATGAATGGCTGCTGGGCAATCCAGATGAACAACGCATTCAGGAATTAGCTGCTTACCAACTCGATTCAAAATACATGAATGCCTATACATTACAAAAGGATTTTCGTCAGCAGGC
>JAYTTM010000364.1:0-6793 GCA_043745055.1 Chitinophagaceae bacterium
GTTAATAGTGATATAGGTATGAAGGGTAACAATTTTGATGCAACAAGCTGGATGCTGGCAGTAAATAAAAAAGATGGAACACAGCTAAAATTAAGTTTGAAGGATTTAATGGCATTGCCAAAAACAGAAATCACTTTCGATTTTAAATGTGTGGAAGGCTGGGACCAGATTTCTTACTGGGGTGGAGTAAAGTTCAGTGATTTTATTACCCACTATAATTTACAACAAGAGGCTACTATGCAATATGTTGGTATGGCTACGCCAGATGGTGAATACTATGTAGGGATGGATATGGAAAGTGTTATGCACCCCCAAACATTACTGGCTTACGAAGTAAATGCACAGTTATTACCAATGGAGCACGGGCAGCCGCTCAGGCTGATTGTGCCGGTAAAGTATGGAATCAAAAATTTAAAGCGTATCGGCAGCATAAGTTTCAGCAACCAGCGGTTACCCGATTATTGGGCAGAGCAGGGATATGATTATTACTCGGGGCTGTAAATAATTAAACCGGTTGGCAGTGTTATTTTAAAATGAGGTGTAAAAAAACAGAAAGTCATCAGTCCCAATAATAAGTTGTTGTTTGATCCTTTAGTATAAACTGACAGGAACCTAATCACACATCATACTACTTTACTTCCGGTGTTTTGCTCTTGCTAAATTTACTATCACTTTCCCGTTATCGTCAGTTTTTGATTGGCAGCTATTCCCAACGTTGTGCCGTTTTGAATTCGAATACTTCTTACCGAAAAAGTTGAATTTATAAATGGATACCTTGGCTGACCAACATTTATATACACATCGGTATTGGCATCCGGTACAGCACCACAACTCCAGTTACCGGCAGTTTCCCATGCGGTGCTTGCAGCCCCCGTCCAGTTGCTGGCAAATTTCAAAATAAATGTCTGGCTGTAGGTATTTCCATTTATAACACACCTGTATTTGTAACCATACAATGATGTTGCCGGTGCGGTAAGGTTAAATGTATTGGTAGTAACTGTGCTGTATGGAGCAGTATTGCTGAGATTGGTGAAAGTGCCGCTGCCATTATCTAACTGCCATTGATAAGAAGCGCCGGAAACTTCACTTGTAAAATTGGTATTACTGCCCGGGCATATTGCGCTGCTGCTGGCAAAGTAAGCAAGATTACCTGCATAACGATATGGTACACTTGCAAACTGCATATACAATTTATTGTTCCACACTATGGGGCTTGCGGTATAACCATTGTTAGGATAATCAGCAGTAAAAACACCCGCCGGGTTTAAAATTAATTCAATGCTGCTACCATCGAAGGAAGCCAACTGCAGTATATTCTGGGCGTTCATGTATTGAAAATAAATTTTACTGTCATACACAATTGGCTTGTCCCAAAAGCCGGTACCTGCATCGGGATTTGGATAAAGCGAAATACTGTTGGAGGCTGTTTGGTATTCGGCCATCCTACCCTTATTATCGGCAGGAAGATACAGGAAATATAATTTGTTATTGTTCAAGATGGGTGTGTTCCAATACCCATTAGGACTGGTGTCGGGATTTGGCACCAATGTAATGGACGAGCCACCAAATTTTGCCAGCCTGTACACATTGCTGATGTCTTTGTACTGAAAAAAAAGTGTATCATTAAAAACAATAGGCAATCCCCAAACGCCGCCTGTATTGGTTGCTGAATTCTGTGGATTGGCAATTAGTGTGGGATTATTAACTCCATCATACTCCAGGTATTGGTACTGATTGGTTACACTGCGATACGAAAAATACAATTTGTTTTTGTACAAAACGGGAAAGATCGGCTGCACGCCACGGTTGGGTGTATTGTCTGGATTAGGCAGTATCGTCCACTGTGCGCCATCATAAGTAGCAAGTTTTTTTGGGCCTGCTGCTGTTACATACCTGGTAACAATTTTGTTATTAAAAACAACACTATAATTATTAAAGTATCCATTAGCGGCTGCATCAGGATTTGGAATAGGTGTAATATCCGTGCCGTTAAATTTTGCCAGCTGTGTTACCACAGAAGCGTTCTGATAAGCCAGGTACAAATTATTATTCAAAATTCTGAAGGAACCGATAACACCCGAAGAGGATGCATCAGGGTTTGGATAAAGGGTAATGGAGGTGCCATCAAATGAGGCCAGCCTTTGCACCACATTAACATCGAGGTAAATAAAGAAAAGTTTATTGTTGAAAATAATTTTGCTCCCCATAAAATAAACACCTTTTCCTCCATCGGGGTTGGCTATTACCAGCATGCTGCTGCCGTTGTACACTACCAGGTTTTGTATTAAAGGAAAAGTGGGGCTTGAATAGCCTGATGCATTATATTCCGCTACCAATGTGTTATTAAAAATTATAGGTGAGCCTGAGTAACCGGAATATGCACCATTGCCATTCCATGCAAAAATATCTGGATGGGCAGTGGGATTTTGCACTACCGTTATGTTTTGAGCATAAAGTGGTAAACCTGCAATAAAAGTGCAATAAATTATCAGCAGGGAGACAGTGAAACACTTTTTCATCTTGAATAAATTACCAGGTTGTAATTTGATTAGTAAGGTTATTTAATGGAAAGTTAAACCAGTATTGCCGGCATAGAAATACTCAATTTGGAGTATAGATAAATGGAGTAGGCAGGGCTTAATTAAAAAGTGGCAGAGGAAGACGTTGCAGCAACAGCTGATGATCATCTTGCTACTGAGCTACCCATGCTGCATTAGCATATTAAAGAAGAAATATTTAATAGTAAATCCATAGCAAAATAGGTTTGTCCGATTGCCGGATATACTTTTCTAATTGCAGTAAAAAAGAAGGTGCTACAGTAGGGCACCCAAGGCTTGTACAAATGGGTGATGGATATACTTCCTGCGCAGGCACGCAACTATGGCTATGTAGTACCACATAACGGTTAAAGGCATTGCTGTTTGTTTTATCAAGTCCGTATAATTTAAATGCCATTCCAAATTTGCCGCTGTATTCATTTCCTATTTTGTAGCGACCAATAGAGGTTGCATTGCTGTTGGCTGTATTAGAAAATGAAAGTACTTCCGTTGGCGTGATAGAGCCTCCACCATGTGTTACAAGTCCGCTGGTAACTACAGCATCATCTTTAAAATCATAAACAAAAAAGCGGTTCTTTCCGGGGGCGATTTTCATATCTATTAAAAAACAAAATTGCTCGTTATAAGAATGCTGCCGCAGATAAGGCTTTAATTTAACGGCATACAATTTTATAGAAGAAGTATTGCCTGGCCTAAAATGTTCTCCCTCTTTTAAAACATCCGAAGAAACTGCTGACGGTAAAATAAAAATAGAAAAGCAACACAAAAAGATTGCCGCCAATACAAAAAAGCCGGTCAGCATAATTTTCATGAAACAATTGTTTCGGAGGAGATTCAATCGAATAGAAATTCCACAATAAAACCGCATAAAGTTTTATAAATCAAATTTATCACATCAACCTTTTTTTCAACCCCTTGTTACCCCGCTGGTACTTTTGTTATCTAGTTCTATTGAATTAATTTTTGGATTGCTTCCATTACCTGTATTACATATGATTTGTCGGAAAGCATCGAATTAGAAAAAACCGGGGCACCGTTTCTGCCAAACATAGCACCACTATATTGCTCAATGGCAGGCATCACCAAAAGTGGTATTATTTTCTGCCTTATAATCAGCTATGGATTGAAATAATTTTATCTTATCTGTATCTTTCAAATTATTTAAATGCAACTTAAAAAGCCAGTTGGCGTGAATGGCACTTTGCTGGTCAACAATTTTTAACTGAATCCAATTAACAGCATAAGGAAAATTTTTGGCTAACCATTTTGCAATCAAAGCCATCGCAAATTCTTGTGTAGAAGGTATGTGCAACCAGCCATCTAAATAGATATGCCCTAATTCAATCTCTCCTAAATAAAAATCTGCTCCATTGGGCTTGGTATTATCCCAAATTTCCCAATGGGTTGCAGAAATAATTTCGGGCCATGGCTGAATTTCTTTAGAAACTATTTCGCAATATTTACTTAGTTCCGGAACAATTATTATTTGAACTTGCAGTTTGTAATATTATTGTAGCACTCAAAATCAACGTTATACTTGATGTTGATAATGCGGTAATTTGATCAAATTTCAATTGATGTTGAAATAACTTTTTGCGATATTATCCTAACAGCAAAAAAAGCTGTCTTAGCCCACCCTATGTTAAACCATTGCATCAAACTGCAATATTTATGCAACAAATAATAAATTTTTAAATGACTCCATAAATAACATTCGCTTACGCCTGCTGATACTGATGGATTCACCGTTAAGCAAAACAAGGTTTCCAGATTGTGTTCGGTTAATTTTTTCCACAAACATCCTATTTACTAAATGGCTGCGATGCACCCTCGCAAACAGGTTATCCGGCAACTCGTCTTGAAACCATCGCAATACCTTTGCTACTGTAACTATTTTTCCATCAGCAAAATAAATGCGGCTGTAATTGCTTACTGCCTGCACCCTCATTATATCTTCTGCGGCTATCCCAAAGTCTGTATCAAGGCCGGGTATTTTTATCAGGTTTGTCATGATATTTTTAAAGTGTGTGATGCACAAAATGTCATTTAAAACAACATGCTCAAATCTGCATTAAAAAAACCGGGTAAAAAACAGGAAAAATCCTGTATTTTATTCGGTGTTTTCTGCCATTAAATAACAGGTGTTGCCAATTTCCTGCAACTACTACCCGATCTACAGCAAGAACTTGTCATTTTTGGAGAACCCAATAATTGGCGTAGTAGATATTTGATTTATAGGTTTAGGTATTTTGTTCGAAATCGAATGCTGCTGGTTATGACCTTTAATAAAAAGAGCTAGAAATTTTCCGGATCAACCGTTAAGAAATCAAGGCTGTTTGAGCCGGCACAAAACTAAAATTATTGTAATCTGGCGGCGAGTTCCTTTATTTTAGGCTAATGGGGAAAATTTCAGCCTTTTTATTCGCAGCCTTGATTTTTTTTGTTACTCCTATTTGGTGAGATTTTATTGAATTGATTTTTTCAACAGGCATTCGTAACAGGTAGATACCGGTTGGAGACCAGCGACTGATGACTACTTTACAAACGGGTAAAATTTACAGGATTTAATTATTGTAGAATGATTGAAGCAATTCGTGGATAAGTAACTTTAGGCATCAGGTGGGAGACCTGCGTCTAAATGATATTATGCCGATAGAATAGAACATTGGATTACTTGTTATATCGCATCAACATATGAGAAATTCATTTTGCCACTACACAGTAGGGCGCAACCTCGGGTATGAAAACCAACCACAAAAGCAGCAACCTGAACCCACATTGGGCGTAGCTGATGTTATTGTTAGCCACTTTAAGCATCGCTGTAAAATGATTGAACCTGATTACATTTTTCAAGGCAAAAAATTAAGCAAAAAGAGCCCTTTTCAACAGATCATCAACAACCGTTTCTGTCCATTTTTTTCGGTTGGTGCCCGATGAACACAAGGAGGCACCTGACTTTCAGGATGATCAACCGCCAGCCTCCATAAGTTACCGGAGCCTAAGCTTATGGGGCGTGCACCAGGTTTAGCCTGATAGTGTAAATCGAAGAAATGCTCACTTAAAAAAGATTCAAAACCTTCACCTGAGCCAGTATATAGTTTTTTGAGTTCCTCCCGTATTTCGGGAACCAGCACTTTTTGTATGGCTTGTGCATTGGGCAATATTTCACTCGGCTCGCCATAGTAAGTGCATAAAAAGGTATCTACTGGCACCGGAGACCGATCTACATGAAAAGAATAAACATCGGTTGGAAAAAACGGGTAGCTATCATCTCTGTCATAACACTTGAGTAGATTAAGGGTTGGATATGCGCCATGAGCTTTCAACAGCTCCAGATCATTTAAAAGAATTTCACGGGCAAGCTGACCCAGTTCACTCAACTTAAGGTCACAAAGCTCCTCTTGATCCAGTACCGCTATATTTCCGTTTAGTTCTACCTTCTCAACAATCTCAGAAAAATCACCGGTTAGTTTACGGGTCCAGCAAATCGTATTCTTTTCTCCATGAAATGGCGTGGAAACAAGGTCTTGAAAATTCGTGACACAGTAAATTTGATTCTCAGCATCAGATAAATTGATCATAATTGGTTAAATAAGAATAAATCATTTCATCTAATAATACCGAGACAAACAGTACTTCGGGATGATCACTGTCCATCAGCCGCATGAACCAGATTGGGTATCACAGGGAGACAAATGCTTTTAAATAAATCAGGCACAATATTGATCTTTACAAAAGCACGCTGGCCTGGTTTGATAAATATGTTTTGTAAAACATGAGCCTGTTATTTGTGTAACCAAAAATCAATGACTTTATCATTGGTGTTAAATTGATGACATTGCCCAATACATATTACTTCTAAAGATACCATAATACTTACGCAGCTATTCTTTGCAAAATAACTTTACATGGTATGATGGAAGTAACTTTTACCAGGTGGGTTTTGTGAAGTGGTATGGCAAAATAATCTCCCGGAACAAGTGCATGCACTTCGTCACCAACAACAATATCGCAGGTACCTTCCACTATAAGAAATTTTTCAAATTCATCATCATGAACTTCGTGAGGTGCGTATTCTTTTATCCACACAATTGCAGTGATGGCTTCCGGAGTGTAGCCAATGATCTTTGCAAAAATATCATTATCGCCAGGCATTAACAGATCACTCCTGTTAAGCCAGGGGGCGTAATCTTCAATAACAGAATTCTTATTTAGAAGAGGCGGCATGGTGACGG
>JAYTTM010000365.1:0-1865 GCA_043745055.1 Chitinophagaceae bacterium
CTTTAATAGAAATGGTAGTGCCTTCACCGTTTAAAAAGGGCATCCGGCTGTGCAGCAGGTTAATTTTATTTACACTTAAATCAAGGTCGTTTATCTGCAATTCTTCTTTTGGATACCTGTTGTAAGCCGCTATAAAAACCACGCTTTCATCTTGTAACCATTCGTTGAAAGCATCTGTAGGGTTAACTGTTGCAATAAAATTGTTTGTAGAAGAAGTTGTTTTTAACTCCAGCGTTTTTTCTTTTATTTTGTCAGCTAAATTGGTTCCGGGGTTAATACTTATTAAAAAAGAAGCAGGGAAAAAAAGCTGCTTGTTTTTTTGTTGCAATAATAATGTGGGCGAAAGTTTCCAGTTGGCAGAAGCCTTTTTTAACCACCTGCAAGAAGATTGCCCGACTGTATAAAAGAATGATTTATTTGCAGTAACTATAAAAACAGAATCGTTTAATTGCCTTTCTATTTGAATGGCTTTGTTTTTATATAAACCTGATATTTGTTCAAAAGAAAAAGAACCAATAAAAGATTGCTGCTTGTTTTTGGCATTTAACAAAGAGTCCGCATCTATAAAATCTCTAAATGCGGCTTGCTCTTTTGCCGCCGCTTGCTGTGATGCTGCTGTAAAATTTACTGACACAAGCGGAACAAAAAATAATATAAAAAGGTATTTCGAAAAAGTAAGCATGAAAAAAAAATGTGCAATAAATATACGACTATTCATTTTCAGCAGCCCTTGCCTCCAGGGCAAACGCATTAAAACTTATTGAGCATTTGTTAGAATAGCGGTGAGGTACTCATTGCTCCAGCCTGCTTTCTTTCTTTTTGATTTGACACTTAACTTGGTTACTCCTTTTTTTAGTTCACTTTGTTTTACTGCATTGAGTGCTATTTTAGTGATTACAGAAAAGTTTTCTGCTGCATTGCCTGCCCGTTTCATGCTGTTATCTTCATTAAAGGCCACATCCAGTGTCCAGTGCAAACTGTTTTCTATGCCCCAGTGTTCCCTAATGGCCTCATTAAACCTTTTTGCTGTTGACAAGGCACTGCTGATGTAATGCCGGGTTTGGATTTCTTTTACGCCTGTTGCTTTTATTGTTCGCTCACTTTTTATTTCTATTAAGGTTTGCAGGCCTTGCCAGTCCTGCACTTTGCACACCCATTCCATAGCTGTTATGATACGGCAGGTGCGTTTTTCTATCCTGCCATGACCAAGATTTCTTTGCTCATCTACCTGCTCTATGCTGCCATGTGCAAAGGCATCTTTTATGTCATCATGCAAATGCTCCTGATTATCTTTTACAGCCAGGATATATTCTGCTTCTTTAGATTTTATCTTAGCTGCAATATCTTTTTGGCAACCCATTGCATCTATCGTTATCCAGCAGCCCTTTACCAGCAATAAATCCAGCAGGGCAGGTATGGCTGTTATCTCATTGCTCTTGTCATTTACCTTTAGCTGCCCCAGCACCATGCTGTTCTCATTACTCCATGCACTCACCATGTGGATGATGGCTTTCTTGCCCTGTTCGCCGCTGTTGCACATCCGTTTGCCATCAATGCTTATCACTTGACCTTCGCTTATTTTGGCTATTGACTGCACCCAGCCTATAAAACAGCTTTGTAGTTCAGCAGGGGCAATGAGCGAAAATACCCTGTTGAACGTATCATGCGATGGAATGCCGCAAGGCAATTCCAGTATGGTTTTTAGCCAATCTTCTTTTTCCTGTCCATAAAATTCTATATCGTTCCAGTCTTCTGCGCCGCAGATAACGGCTGCAATGGTGATGAATAAAATATCAATTAACTTATGTTCTTTTTTATGCTCTTTGGTTCGTGGGTCGCAAAGATTGCTGAAGTGTTCGATGATA
>JAYTTM010000366.1:0-1862 GCA_043745055.1 Chitinophagaceae bacterium
CGGTATGAAACCCCTGGAAGTTTTAAAATCTGCCACCAGTGTAAATGCTGCTTTTTTTGGTTATGCTGATAAAATTGGCAGTATAAAACCAGGGTTAAAAGCAGATATCATTGCAGTAGAAGGCGATCCATCGGTTGACATAAAATCCATCCGGGCCATCCGGCTAATTATAAAAGGAGGGAAAATGATCAAGGAATAAAACAAGGTTTTTATCCGGCCATTGTTGATTGGATTTGCCTTGAAGAGGGAGGGTGAGTGGTGAATTAATATCGTTTATTTCAGAAATTTCTCATCTTTATTAATCCGTATACTTCCTGTTTGTCGAAGATATCTTACTTGCTTCTTATTTATCTTTTGCAATCACTTGTGCAAAATCCTTATTCGATAACCGGCTTTCGATCCAGCATTTTAAATCAAAATAAAAAGAAAAGCTTTTTTCATGAAAAGTTTTAAAAAGTGTTGTCAGCATTTTTTTAATGCTTTTTATTGTTGCTGGCAAACTTTTTTTGTATCTGAGCCAGAAACAGTTTTAAAAAAATAGAGCAGTATTTTCTAACAGCGGTACAACCGCTCCCACTTGTGTATCAGCCGCTGAAAGGAACGTACCTGGTAATCCAACAAATCATAATTGTTGAGATCGTAATGAATAAACAGCAGCAACAACTTTGTAAAACCAAATTCATCCATCTCCTCATTCGTCGTATTCATTATCTTTTGTATCACTTTAAGTGCTGCCCTCAAATCCTTCATTGCATAATGATTATAAGCAGTAAAATACCAAAGCATGATCTTCGCTTTCATACTAAATTCATCCGTAGAAATGGTCGTTATAATTTTTCCCCTTTTTGTGAATTCAATTGCTTTTAAAAACTGCCCGGTGTGGTTATAATAGATGTAGAAACGATGTTGCAGCTTTTATACCTGCATGTAACGGTACAACGAAAAGATACAGCCCTGTTTAATTCCTTTATTCAAAAAAATAAATCGCAATTAGCAATGCTTAGCTCTAATCCTCAGGTAGCCTTTGTAGATACCTTTTACAAAACTATGTTTAACAACAATCCGCTGGCACCAGTTGCTGTACCACATGCTGAATATTTTGGCCAGGTGAAGCTGGACAGGGCGATGGAAATTTATAAAGAACATTTGGGCGATGTGAGTGGAATTCAGTTTGCCTTTGTTGGAAATATTGATGAACAGAAACTGATTCCTTTGATTGAAAAATACGTTGCGTCGCTTCCATCTACCGGCAAAAAATTCATGTACACCGACAATAAAGTTCGTACTGTAAAAGGTAAAATAAATTTAAATACTTATAAGGGCAAAGAGGAAAAGAGTTTGATTCTGGCGGTATTTGCCGGAGAAACACCTTTCAACGAAGATGAAGCCTTGAAGGCAAAAGCATTAACAGAAGTGCTCAACATCCGCATCATTGAAGAGCTGCGTGAAAAAGTGCTGGGTATTTATGGCGGTGGTATTTTTGGAGGCTTAGAGAAAGTGCCTTACAACTCTTACTCCTTTATAGCCCAGTTGCCTTGTGGCCCTGAAAAAGCAGATACCCTTACGCAGGCTTTACAAATTGAAATTGCTAAAATCCGTAAAAATTGTATTGAAGAAAGCTACTTGTCGAAAGTAAAAAAACAATGGCTGGAAACGCATAAGGAAACGATCAAAAGCAATGCGGCATGGGCTGGTAATATCATCAGCAGCAAAGTGGAATGTGAAAATATAGATCGTTTTGTGAATTATGAAAAATATGTTGAAAAGCTAACAACAGCCGATATAAAGAAAGTTGCCAATAGTTACCTGAGTGGAAATAATTTGATGATTGCTACTTTAATGCCGGAAAAATATGATCCCAA
>JAYTTM010000367.1:0-1862 GCA_043745055.1 Chitinophagaceae bacterium
ATTTTCAAATATTGGAGCCGTATCAAATTATAATTGATACGGCTCTTTTTTATTTGAGACCATCTTGCTTAGTCTCATATTATCATTTGCAGCTACAGCCACCCATTCATGAACGCATCTTTGTTGAAACGAATTATTCAACAAAAAAATCATCGTTATGAAAAAATTTATTTGCTCACTTTTACTGGTTTTTTTATTCAGCTTCATCTGCCAGGCACAAACAGCGGGTTCCTCCAGAACGATTCTGGTTTCCATTAAAATAAAAAATAATCATCTGCTGCCAGCAAAAATTACAATAATTTCTTACCAACCAGATGAAAAAGGAAACGGCACTGCCGGTTATTTTTTTGGCCCATACGGCAGCAAAACTTATCGGTTTCCGGAAGGCACCAAAATTTACCTAGCCAATAACGACCAGGTAAACACTGTAATGAGTGGTGCAAAAATCTCTGATCAGCCACCTTTTCTTATTGTGAAGCAAGAAGATGAAGGAAAGATATTTAGCATTAAATAAAATACTCAACCATTGTCTCAATACATTTTTAAAAGTTTTTTGATACTAACTATTGTAGTCGCAAAATATGATTTGAAGCGATCAGACTATCAAGCCATGGTAGTTTAGCCCTATCAATAAATCAAAAAAAATCACATGAAAAAGTTCACGGGCATCATTCTTCTTTTTACCAGTATTGCATCCAAAGCACAACTGGTTTCTTACACACCGATAAATGCAGATTTTGAAAAAACCATTACTATTCATTTTAACCTAAACCTTAGCCAGGGTGAAAAAACAAAAAATTTGTTAGGCAAACCAGATGGCTTGTATTTGTGGGGAGGTGCCGGTAGTTCGGAGTCTGATGCTTTTGAATTTTCTCCCAAAACACAAACCAATTTTAATACCGCTGTGGATGGGGGAAAATTAGTATTTGTCGGTGGCAGCCAATGGGAAATAACTTTGAACCCAAGAACATATTTTGCTGTACCTGCCAATAAAAAAATTGTTGTGCTGGGATTGATTGTAAAAAATGCGGATGGCACTGCACAAACAGAAGACATTGTTTTAAAACAAGGTGTAGCCACCCAACTAACAGAGATTGTAGTCACTTCTAAAAAGCCATTTATAGAACAGCTGATTGATAAAACGGTGGTGAATGTGCAGGCAGACATCAACGCAATTGGCAGTAATGCTTTTGAAATTTTGCAGAAAGCACCTGGCCTTAACATTACAGGAGATGATGTAATAAACATGAGTGGCAAAGCGGGTGTGAATGTACTTATTGACGGAAGGGTAACACAAATGAGCAGTAAGGAACTGGCCAATTATTTACGCAGTCTGCCTGGTAGTGTGATAGAAAAAATTGAGCTCATCAGCAACCCATCTTCCCGTTTTGATGCACAGGGCAATGCTGGCATCATCAACATTCGGCTGAAAAAAAATAAAATAAAAGGCACCAATGGAAACGTTACCGGTGGCTACACACAGAGTATACATTACCGCAGCAACGGAAGCTTTAACCTCAATCACCGGCAGGGAAAAATAAATACTTTTATAAATGCCGGCGTGGATAATAATTTGCAACATACAAATGGTAACATTAACCGAAATGTGCTGGTAAATGGCATTACCAAAAACTTTTTAAATAGTACGATTGATAATGACAGGAACACTCGTTTTAACGTAAGAACAGGGATAGATTTTTATGCCAGTAAAAAAAGCACAGTTGGTTTTTTACTTAATGTCAACAATAGCTGGAACCCTTTTAACACACCTGGCAATACAGCCATAAGCAACAATGGAATAATTGATTCGTCTCTTGCTACCACCAATGATAATCTGTATAAAAATCGCAGATATAATACCA
>JAYTTM010000368.1:0-1861 GCA_043745055.1 Chitinophagaceae bacterium
TTTAGGTACTACGTTTATAACCTGAATGGTATCATCAATTATATTGAACTCTACCCCAATACCAAAGAAATTACCGGCAATATCTTCATTCACACTTTGTAAATCTTCTGCTGGTATAAATACTGAATGGGGATCCAGCTTTTCAAGTATGGCTTCAATGGCAGTATCGCTCAAATCCCTCAGTTTTACATCATCCACATATTTATTCCTAATTAGTTCAAGTACCTCCTGTACTGGATGAGGTTTCTCCAACGAAAAAAACTTTTGCCCCGGCATGGTATCTCTCATTATGTACCCAAGCAGCATACCTGTTATCAGTGTAATACTTAAAAGCAACGGAAACCAAATCTGCAATTTTTTATTCATCGTTAAGTATAATTGTTGCGAAAATAATTGAATTATTATTAACCAAATCAGTGTGTTTGCTGATTGGTAATGAATAATGACGTTATATCTAATCTTTCTTGAGATGTAATTATATTTTGGGTGTTGCTAAAATGTATTTAATTTGATAGCCTGTTTTAAATAAAGATAATTATGCCGATACAATTAATAGCTGATAGTGGATCAACCAAAGCTGAGTGGTGTGTGCTTGATGGACAAAAAAAAAGAAAAATAGTTACTCAGGGGCTTAGTCCTTACTTTCTTTCTGCAATGCAGATTAAAACCATTCTGGAGCAGGAATTGTTGCCTGCTTTAAAAGGTACAATGCCACAAATGATCCACTTTTACGGAACAGGATGCAGTAACCCTGCGAACGTTAATATTGTAAAGCAGGCTTTGCGGAAACTGTTTACCGGAGCAGAATTAAAGGTAAACAGCGATTTGATGGGCGCTGCCAAAGCGCTTTGCGGAGATGAAAAAGGTGTTACCTGTATTTTGGGTACAGGATCTAACTCATGCTATTTCAATGGTAAAAAAATAGTTAACAATAGTCCCGGCCTGGGATTTATTTTGGGCGATGAAGGCAGTGGTGCCTATATGGGGAAAAAAGTAGTTCAATATTTTCTTTACAATACTTTCGATCCGGATTTGATGGATAGGTTTATTGCTAAATACAATCCAGATAGTAACACTATACTGGATGCAGTATACCGGCAAGCTTTACCCAACAGGTATCTAGCCAGTTTTGTAGGTTTTTTAGTAGAAAACCGGGGACATTTTATGGTAGAAAATATTATTGAGGATAGCTTTAATGACTTTTTCTTTACGCACATATGCAAATACAAAGAAAGCTGGACGCTACCGATACATTTTACCGGAAGCGTTGCTTATGGCTTTAAAGATGTTTTAAAAGAAATGTGCCAGTCCTACGAACTGGAGTTAGGTAATGTAATTAAGCAGCCTATGGATGGGTTAATAAAATACCATCGTTTACAACAGTAGGTATTTTGGCTATCTGTCCCCTCAATAAATTTTAATGTATCAGTTTAAATTTATGTTACTACTTAAATTATCTTGCTATAAATATTGTTTTTTAAAGCAAGTACAATAAATTACATGTAAATACTAAACTACACTTTTATGAAACATTTATTTTTACTTACACTAACATTTATCTCATTTTCAACTTTTACACTGGCTCAGAAAAAAAACAGAACGTATGCCATAACTGGTACAAGCGGCAATAACTTTTTTTGGGCTGATATAAAAGAGATTGACATTACATCCGGAAAGGTTGTAAAATCAATATTTGAAGCAGATAAAACTTCCTTTAAGACAAAAACCTTAAGTGATAATGAAGCTCGTACACAATCATCGGGAACTGTAAAACCTACAGAATTTGGAGTAGCAGCTTGCGCATTGGATAGCAGAAACAACCGGTTGTATTTTGCACCTATGCATTTTGCTGATATCCGTT
>JAYTTM010000369.1:0-6778 GCA_043745055.1 Chitinophagaceae bacterium
TGTCACAGTTTCCATGTTACGGATATGTATCAAATTGTACGGCGTGTCTCTTACTACACAAATCAATTTTCTTCTTTCTTTTAAAATTACATCTGCCGCTCTTGATACAAGGTCATTGCTTATACCCGTTGCAATTCTACCGAGCGTACCCATGCTACATGGAACAATTATCATAATATCATACTGTCCCGATCCTGAAGCAAAAGGCGCATGAAAATCCTGTTGGCCATAAAATTTAGCAGGGTAGTTACTATATGCATCATTATCTAATTCAGTCTTCCAAACTTCTTTTGCATTTGTTGTTAAGATGACAGATAACTCTTCCCATTGATTTTTTATTGCAAATAATTTATCCAATAAAACTTTTGAGTAAATTGAACCGCTTGCTCCTGTAATAGCTACTACAATTTTATGCATTACCTTGTCGTTAAAATTAATTGTCTAAGCTACTAAACAAATATTGTATGAAAAAAGTTACATATTATTTTACAATCGTCGTTTTATTTTTCCTTGTAGCTTCATTTAATTCTCAGGATAATGATAAAGTGCAATGGATGTCTGTAGCTGAATTGCAAACAGCGTATAGTAAGGCTCCAAGGCCAATTATTGTGGATGTTTACACTAGCTGGTGCGGCTGGTGTAAGGTTATGGATAAGGAGACTTACCAAAACGCTAAAGTAGCTAATTACATCAATGAACATTTTTACGCCGTAAAGTTGGATGCGGAAACGAAAGATATTTTTTATTGGAATGGTAAACAATATGCATACAACGAAGCTTACCAATCGAACGATCTGGCTGTTTATTTAATGGCTGGACAAATGAGCTATCCTACAACAGTATTGTTGCCTTCATTAACATCACAGCCAGGACCAATGGCTGGGTTTTTAAAACCAAAGGAACTGGAAGCTCCACTAAAGTTTTTTGCAGAAGGCAATTATAAAACAACAACCTATCAACAATTTATTCAAAGTTTTAAGGGCACCTGGTAGTTGTCTATAAAAAGGATTTTTTTTCAGGTAGTTGCTTTAATGTTTAGCATTTTCAATTTTTTCAATCGTTTTAATTCTGTATCGCTATGCTTAAAATCCTTACAGCTTTTAATAAATAATAATTTCAATCGGGATATAAATCCCAAGTTTTTAGAAAAAGGAAACAACTGATTCTATCATTTGATAATTGTAATTTCCAATTTTATATAAATTAATGTCAACTCACCAGGAAACGCTGCAACGAAGATTAGGACTATTTCAGGCTACTGTTCTCAACATGATCGATATGGTTGGTATCGGGCCTTTTGTAACGCTGCCAATTGTTATCGGTTTAATTGGCAGCCAATTTTTATATGCATGGATTGCAGGCGCATTGTTATCAGTTATAGATGCAATGATTTGGAGTGAGCTGGGTGCAGCTTATCCTTTGGCCGGAGGCAGCTATAATTTTTTAAGAGAAGCATATGGTAAAAATGGCCCTGGCAGGATGATGGCTTTTTTATACATCTGGCAAACAATGATACAGGCACCGCTGGTGGCAGCGTCTGCAGCAATAGGGTTTTCTCAATATTTAGTTTACCTGGTTCCGCTAAATATGTTACAGCAAAAAATGATTTCCGGCGCAGTTATCATATTTATTACATTTCTATTGTACCGGAAAATTGATAGCATCGGAAAAATAGGCGTATTGCTTTGGAGTGGTGTATTGCTAACAATGGGATGGATTATTTTGGCTGGAATTCAGCATGGAAATTTTTTGCAGCCTGCTGCAGAAGCGGTTTCAAATTTTGAATGGGGTAATATCGTTTCATTTGTATTTGGACAGGCATGTGTAAAAACGATTTATAGTTATTTGGGTTACTATAATGTTTGTCATTTAGGGGGTGAAATAAAAAAGCCTGCTATTAATATCCCACGTAGTATGTTTATTTCTGTAACTGGTATTGCAATATTATACCTTGCAATGAACATGAGTGTAACCAGTGTAATTTCCTGGGAGGAAATACAACAGTGGCAGGTTGCAGGTAATAATAATTTTGTGGTAAGTACTTTTTTTGAAAGACTTTACGGCCCAAGGGCAGCCAATTTTGCAACCATAATGATTCTATGGGTTGCACTTGCTTCTTTATTTGCTGTTATGCTTGGGTATTCAAGGGTGCCTTATGCAGCAGCAGCAGATGGCGCATTTTTTAAAATATTTGCAAAGCTGCATCCTACCAAAAATTTCCCCTACGTTTCCTTATTAGTATTGGCTTCACTTGCCTTTTTATTTAGTTTATTATTTAAAATGAAGCATGTAATAGATGCAATATTAGCCATGCGGATTTTACTTCAATTTATTGGGCAGGCAATTGGTGTAATGTTATTGAGAAAGCGAAATGGCACTGTCAGTCTTCCCTATAAGATGCCCTTTTATCCAGTACCTGTGCTGTTGGCAATTGGCATGTGGTTATTTATTTTTTATGCTACTGGCAACACCATTATTCTTTCATTTTTAGTTGTTTTTGGCAGTGGGTTAGTTGTTTATTTAATCTATTCAAAGTTAAAGCAGTATTGGCCTTTTAATGATTCATTAAAGCCGGAAGATTAAATCATTGTACCTCAAAAAGGAATTATACTGCACAATTTTTAAATTATTTCTACGTTCTTTAAAGTTAATGCACAGGTAAAATGAAAGCGTTACGATTCTTTCCTTTTACACAAAAGGATACATTCAATAATTTTTTTTAAGAAAAGCTTAGTCTCGTCAAACGCTATAATGCTATAATTGACGGGGTAAACTATTTATTAAACAGACAGTATTTAGTGCACAAGAATATCTAATAGAATCTTATGAGTATGATACTTCTTTTGTAAAGGGTAGTTTGCAATAATTGGCTATAAATTGATTGTAGATGCTAAGAGCAATAGTAAGGCCAGCAAATAGCTACCTGGCATAATCTTTATTTAATAATGGTACTTCAAACTTGATCGGTCTTTATTAATTGAATTTGCCAGACAAACTAAATTTTATCCAATGCAGTTAAAAACCTATCCCCTTAAATATTCGGACTACCTTAAACAGGGTGTGAGAGTAAAGAATTATAATTATTCTGGTGTTATAAAATATACAATGGCTGGCATGTTGCTTGGGTTGATGCTGGTAGTTAATGCATTATTACTCAATTACCAAAGTGGGTTTACGGGATCATTGTTTAATATTTTTAATTTCTCGCCCGACTTTGCAGTTATCATATTATCTCCCCTTATTTTAAGTATTTTATTTTGTTACATTGGTATCAGGCGAGAGCAACTTGTTTTCTTTAACAATCAAATAAAAGATAATTTATCGCATGAGAAACTGATCAGCTCCGCTTCGGATCAGCAGGTACAATTATTGGCTAAAGTGGTTGCCCAAATTAATGAAGCTGTAATTATTTCAGATAAAGACGGGCTTATTCAATGGGTGAACGATGGCTTTACCAATATTACCGGTTATAAACTTGAAGAAGTGCAAAATAAAAAGGCAGCTTCATTTTTATATGGTCCGCTTACTGATAAACTGGTTATAAAAAGGATAGCCGAAAATCTTTTTAAGGGAGAAGCTATTGTTGAAGAATTACTCAATTACCGAAAAGATGGCAGTAGTTATTGGGTAAGGGAAAGTATAAAAAACATTCATAATGATATTGGAGAAATATCCCATTTTATAGCTATCCAAAATGATATCACCAACCGTAAAGAAAGGGAATTGGCTATAGAGGTCTTGTACAAAGAAGTGGCTGATTATAAATTTGCATTGGACCAATCTGCAATCGTAATAATATTTAATACCGCTGGAAAAGTAGTTCATGTTAACAAGCAATTTTGTAACATTAACGGGCTTGAAGAAGCGGAAATAATCGGGAAAGATTACAGATCAATCAGCCTAAGCATGAGGGATAAAAGTATCATGAAACCTATATGGGGAAAATTATCAACTGGCAAAATATGGAAAGGCGAATTGATAAACAGAAACCACAATGGTAAATCATATTGGGCAGATACTACGATAGTTCCATTACTTGATGTTAATGAGAAACCTCACCAGTTTTTAGCCATACAAACAGATATTACAGCACGAAAGGAACTCGAAAGTCAACTTTTAAACAATAAAAACAAACTTGAACTTGCTATGCAGGTAGCACAATTAGGTGCTTGGGAAATTACAACAGACAGAACACTTTATTTATCAAAAGAGCTACGGAAAATTTACCATTTTCCTTTAATTGGTGATATTTCTTTGGAAGAATTATTTAGTAAAATGCATCCGGACGATGCAAACTTTATGAGGGATGGTATGATTCTGATTGATGGTGAAAGTGAGCTGGCAGAAGTAGAATTCAGGTTTATAATTGATGATAAAGTACGATACATGGCTTCTAATATTTCTCCTCGTTTAAATGAACAGGGAATATTAGTTGGCTATTTTGGAACAACAAAAGATATTACTCAACGCAAGCTTACAGAACTTGCTTTAAAGAAAAGTGAAGAAGAAAAAGCAGTGGTGCTTAACAATGCTCAAACCATGATCTGCATTCACGATATGGATGGTAAAATAATCGATGTAAATACTGCTGGCGAAAAAATGAGCGGTTTTACTAAAGAAGAAGTAATCGGCATTAATCTTAAATTAATTGTCTCACCGGAATTTCAGAATCATTTTGAAGATTATATGGCAGAAATTACAACGAAAAGATCTGCTGCTGGGTCTCTGCAAATAATAAATAAGGCAGGTCAAAAAAGAGTTTGGCTGTACCAGAATGCAGTATATGAAAACAATGGTAGCACACCTTATATTATTGCGAGTGCAATTGATATTACAGAATCGGTAAAAGCACAAAATGAGATTGAAAAGCAACGCCAGTTTACGAGGCAGATTATTGATAATAGTCCCAATGTAATTTTTGTAATGAATGAACAGCAACAAATTGTACTGAGTAATAAAACCTTTTGCGAATATTATAGTTACAACAAAAATGAACTTCCTTTTGCAAATGAATTATCAAAAGGAGAGGAAGATATTTTTCTGGGCGACTCTATATCTATGATGGATATGGAGGATGGTGAGATAATAAGGCTGGAAGGAAGTATGGGAAATAAAGATGAAGGTAACGCACCCAGCTGGTTCAACATTATAAAAAAATGTTTTAAAGAAAAGAATGGCAAAAAATATATTTTAGGTTTTGGTATGGACATAACAAGCCGCTACCAGATAGAAACTGATTTGATAGCAGCCAATGAAATGGTAGAGCGATCGATGAAAGTGAAGGATCAGTTTATTTCCAATATGAGTCATGAAATACGTACACCATTAAATGCAGTTATAGGCTTTACGGATTTGCTGGCAGAAACTACTTTAAATAATGAACAAGCAGAGTACATTGAGATTGTAAAGACCGCCTCACAAAACTTGTTGGCGCTTATCAATAATATATTAGACTTATCAAAGATTGAATCTGGAAATATTTCCCTTGAAAATTTACCGATAGACATTAAGCATATTGTAAAAAGTGCTGCTAAAATTGTTGAACCCAAAGCAAAGGGAAAGGGAGTAGAAATCATTTGCAACATTTCCCCAAATATTCCTGAAAAACTGATGGGAGATCAGTTGCGGTTATCTCAAATATTATTTAATTTATTGGGAAATGCTGTTAAGTTTACTGATGAAGGCCATGTAGAAATAGCCTGTAAAATGGTAGGTGGTTCAGATAGTAAGAAGCAATATATTTCATTTACAGTAAAGGATACCGGCATTGGTGTAGCGGAAGAAAAACAACATGATATTTTTAAAAGATTTACCCAGGCAAATTCTGATACACAAAGATTATACGGTGGAACTGGCCTTGGTTTAAATATTACAAAAGGTATAGTTGATATGTTTGGAGGAAAACTTACATTGGAAAGTGTTCCGGGCAAAGGGAGTTTATTTCATTTTATTTTACCGTTTAATAAATTTGAAAATGCTGAGTCAGTAGATAAGATAGTTGCTGATGGAAACGATAGCTTGCATGCTGGTAATACAAATCCGGTTCATGTATTGCTGGCAGAGGATAATATGATAAATGCGATGTTGGCTAAAAAGGTATTGCAAAATGGAGGTTTTACTGTTGATCATGTAGTTAACGGTGCGCTGGCATTAGAAATACTGCAGCAAAACAAATATGATGTGGTATTGATGGACATTCAAATGCCGGTAATGAATGGTATAATGGCTACAAAAAATATCCGGCAGTTACCGGGTGCACTTGCCAATATACCAATTGTTGCAATGACGGCACATTCCTTATATGGTGAAATGCAAAACTGCTTCAATGCAGGAATGACAGGTTATGTATCAAAACCATTTAAACCCGAAAATTTATTTTCGGCTATATATGAGGCAATAAAAGTGCAGCAGTAAAATAAAGTAGCAACTTTTTCGTTACCTGAATAATAAAGTACCCATTTATTTAAAACCCTATTGTTAATTTTTTAATCCGTTAATATGCTAAATTATTTTTATCCCATTACATCTGTATAATTTTTTTAAGTATTTATTTGTTTTATTTTTTTTCTTTGCAAAATCAATAAAACAACCATTGATTGTGTACAATTAATTTACACAGAAAAAAATCCAAAAACCTACCAAATCCCCACGAAAATGATCAATGAATCAAACATTACGATCGATCTTACCTACCTGCATACTGTAACAGGAGGTGATCGCCAATTTGAAAAAATGCTGTTAGAAGGCGCTGTAGAAGATATTCAATTAAAAATAGATG
>JAYTTM010000370.1:0-1851 GCA_043745055.1 Chitinophagaceae bacterium
ATGTTCGAGTTTGAGCAGGGCGCAATTGGTAGTGTACATTGTGGCCCATTTTGTTACATAAAAGCCTATCGGGATGACGGAAGGCAACTGCAGCGTTGGTACCAGAACTTTCTCAGCATAATTGGCATCGTAAGGCCCTCCCGATAAGTTGTTGAATTCTTCAGCAAATAGCAATCTGGCAGTAAGTACATTTTCTATGAAGTAAGTTCCTGCGTCCACGCTTTCATCTATCTGTGTGCTATAGATAAGATTATAGAGAATGGTAGACTTACTTTTATTATCATACAGCCACTGAGCCTCTTCATCTGATACGAACATCGCGGTGGTGTTGAACGTGTAAACAAGTGCCGGTGCCCTGCCATAATAAGGATCATAGGAGGTCCATCCTGTTCCATCAGCACTGCCTCCTCCAGTAGTGAAGGCGATAGGAGCATCAAAATTAGCGGTCGGATAGGTGGGGTCAGCGAAATCAAACCACTGAAACGTACATGAGCCGCCGACATAAATAAGAGGGCAATGATCCGTTGTATAAGTGTTCCATGTTGACATATTGGGATCACATAACCACGATCCTCCTGTACAGATTTCAACGGATATAGTAAGGTCCGGCTTGATTTTGTCAGTTTCAGAAATCTCTTGTTTTCCGTAAATAAATAGGCCTGTCGTATCCCTTCCGCCCGAGAATGCCCTAGCTAGTTTCTTATCAGTTATTCTAAATGTGTCTATTTCAAATATCCGATGGTCAAAGAGCATACAACGCATGGCGATCTTGCGGGCTGTAACTTTTTTATCAGATTCTTCATACCCATAACGGGCACAATTTTTCCCCTGGAAAAAGTCTAACCGCATTGTGTCAGACAGATGTATTACAAGGAAAGAATTTACCTTCCTCTTGCCAGGGAAAACAAACGGTACAAGTACAGTTGTATCTTTACTGCCCTTTCGGGGGTCGGAGTTTAGTTTGACTGACCTCGAATTAATGGTTACGTCTGCCCCTGTTATTTGCCCATCTGCAGGTAGCTTCATTTCAGCATAACTCCATTTTGGCACCCCTGCGCTGGCCATTAGGTTAGCGATAAATGGCTGCGCTGATTCTTTTTTCCGAAGAATTGCTACAATGCGGCTAAGTAACGGATCAGCGTCTGCCGGGAGCTCCAAGAAAGCGTTCGTTGTAGATTCTGAAGGGATTATTTGTTGGGAGGAAATTGGGTTATCGGTTTTGCGACAAGAATACCATAGAAAGGTAATTAGAAAAAAACCGAAGGCGCATTTCGTTGCTTTCATGACAAGGTAGTTTAGATTTGGGAATTGATTTTCAGAATAGCAGTTACTTTGTTGAAATTTATTCTATGATTAATGAAACCGGAGTCAAAAAGATAAGGTTCCTTCTCATATACCTCAACATTAAATCATAGATACTCACCTCATATTTAACAAACCTCCATTTCTTTTTTTATTTTTTGAATAACAGTATTTCCTCTCCAGCTACATCGTATCCAACTGTAAAAAAGCCTTGATGGAGCAATCAAATATTTTAGTCTGGCTATTTTTTCGAACTGCAAAAACGGTCATAAATTTTTTAACTAAAACGTAACTTTCATAGCTAGTTACAAATCTTAAGGACTACCATTTTAAACAATCCCGATAGATTTAATTTATATACAATAAAAAATATATTTATCTTATTCTCTTATTTTGTAGTGCCCCCCCCTATTTTTTGTAGTAGTTGCACTTTTTTATTTCCACATGTGCTATGAATAAATGAGTCACATCGCATATGTTTTACCACAGTCAATTGTCCACCTTTACGAACAAATTAAAATATATGAATTTGTAATTGCTTCTATTTCG
>JAYTTM010000371.1:0-1851 GCA_043745055.1 Chitinophagaceae bacterium
ATTTTGTCACTAAAATTTAAACCAGCATTAACAACCCGATTTTATTTGTAAGAAGAGATTTAGTAAATTTACAATACCGACAATGAAAAAATGCTGCTGTTTTTATATCGTTTTTGTATCCTTACTGCTGCTGCCAGGGGTTTCCAGTGCACAACAGGGAGTAAATGATACCTTGGTTACGGGTGCAGTTGTGTATATGGGTGATACCATTGAAGCAAAAACGCTGCCCTATGTTTCACTTTTTAACAGGTTAACAGATGCACAGCGCAGAGCCCGGGCAGAGTGGACAAGGCTACGAAATGCCATCTATGTAACCTTTCCTTACGCAAAGCGGGCAGGCTTGGTAATGAATGATGTAAACGCACACCTGGTAGGCGTTACCGACAAGGATAAAAGAAAAAAATATATCAATTCAAGGGAAAAGGAATTGAAGCGGGAGTTTGCAGATCCGCTTACCAACCTGTCTATTTACCAGGGCAAAGTATTGATGAAACTAATTAACCGGGAAACGGGCAATAATTGTTATGAAATTATAAAGGATTACAAAGGCGGTTTTCTGGCAAGATTTTACCAAACCGTTGCTTTTTTCTTTGGTACCAACCTTAAACAACCCTACGATAAAACCGGCGACGAAGCCGAGATGGAAAAAATTGTACAGGAAGTTGAAAGGATGTATGGATATAGAAGTTGAATCCGTTTATAGTTTGCTCTTGAAACTGAAACTTCCCCGGTATTTTTAATATTCAATTTTATTAGGGATTGTAAAATTTTATGAGCAATGCAATTCCTCACACTACCTTCGCCGATCAAAAATCAAAGATCACAAATTAAAGATCATAATTTACAAATCACCAATCAACCGATCTCAATAAATGAAATTAGATGTCCTTGCCATTGCGGCTCATCCGGATGATGCGGAACTTTCTTGCAGCGGGGTTTTGCTTAACGAAAAGTTAAAAGGTAAAAAGACGGGTATCGTTGATCTCACCCAGGGTGAGCTTGGTACAAGAGGTACGGCAGAGATAAGAAAAGCAGAAGCAGCAGTGGCTGCAATCATTTTACAATTAGATGTTAGGAATAACCTGCTACTGGCTGATGGCTTTTTTACACACAGTGAAGAAAGCCTGAAAAAAGTGATACAGGCCATCCGTAAATACCAGCCCGAAATTATTTTATGCAATGCCCCGGAAGATCGACATCCAGATCATGGTAAGGGAGCTTCGCTTGCCGAAGATGCGGCTTTTTTAGCCGGGTTGAGAAAAATTGAAACCTATGATGAGGGGGTATTACAGCCCATATGGAAACCTGCCTATGTTTTTAATTATATACAGGACAGGTACCTGCATCCCAACTTTGTAGTGGATATTACCGATGTGATGGACAAAAAAATTGAATCTATAAAAGCCTACGGAACCCAGTTTTTTAATCCTGCTTTAAATGAGCCGCAAACCTATATTTCAAAACCGGAATTTCTTGATGGGATTGTACACAGGGCAAGTATGTTGGGTAAAATGATTGGGGTGAAATATGCAGAAGGTTTTATCAGTAAAAAAATGATTGGTATACATGATTTTGATGCCTTGGTAAAACAAATTACCTGATTTGCGTGTTGAACAAAATGAAGTATAATATCCAATTATTGTGTAATTTGCACACCAATAAAAATTTAATTAATGGCAACTCCAAAGTTCATCAACAGTAACAACACCTTTCAACAGGAACTTAAAAAAAGGGTAAACCAGTATTTTGAGGAAAACAATAAATCATCTACGGGTAATTTTAGTTTGTTTTTTAAAGCGATATTTTTTTTCGCTTCCTACTTAGCATTGTATGTACACCTGGTTTATTTCA
>JAYTTM010000372.1:0-6731 GCA_043745055.1 Chitinophagaceae bacterium
TTTGCAGGTGAGGTAAAAAAGCGAAGCAAGGGCAAAGCAGACATGCAAAAAGTAAATGAATTATTAGCAGAAAAATTAAATTAAATATACATGAAAAGATTTGTTTGCATTATAACAATAGCAACAGTATTGATAAGTGCCTGTACTAACAAAAGCAGTAATGGACAATTTACCCTATCCGGTAACATTAAAAACATACCGAATCAAAAAGTTTATTTAGAGGAGTTGTACTTTACCCAACGAGCGCCGGAAGTATTGGACACAGCCGAAATAAAAAACGGGCAATTTACTATATCGGCAATAGCGCCTGTTGAAGGACTCTACAGAATCAGGCTGGAAAAAGAAAAGCCGGTATTTATTTTTATCAACGATAAAAAAGAGATTAGTCTGCAAACGGATTATGCCAGCATGTCTATTAAAACCGTGATGATAAATACGCCTGCCAACCAGTTATTGAAAAATTTTATCCTTTCGATAGATACTTACAGAACCGATTTACAGGAAAGGGGTACCCAATTACAACAGTATGGTGCAGCTCAGCAAAATGACAGTACTTATAAAGTGTTGGCAAAACAATATGAAGACAAGAGCAATGCCTATAAAAGCTACATGCTTAAATACATTGATACCAGCAGTAATGCAATAGTTGCCTTATTTGCCCTGGGTTATACAAGGGATATTGAACCGGAAAAATTAGAACAGCTCATTAACAAACTTACCAAACGCTTTTCTGGTAACGAAGCGGTGGCAGCACTAGCCAAACAATACAAACAAATAATGGAGCAGTCCAAACAGCAGGAAGCAACTCAAAAAACAAAACCAGCTATTGGCGACATGGCGCCGGACCTGAACATGCAAACTCCGGATGGAAAAATGCTGACCCTTAGCAGCCTGAAAGGAAAATATGTTTTAGTAGATTTTTGGGCAAGTTGGTGCGGTCCCTGCCGTGGAGAAAACCCCAACGTGGTAAAGGCTTACGATATGTACAAAAACAAAAACTTCACGGTACTGGGTGTTTCACTTGATAAAAACAAAGAAGCCTGGATTAAAGCCATTGCCACAGATAAATTAGCCTGGCAACATATGAGCGACCTGAAACAGTGGAGCAGCGATGCGGTAAGTTTATATGGTATAGAAGGTATTCCCCACAATGTATTATTAGACCCACAGGGCAAAATTATTGCTGAAGGATTGCGTGGAGAAGAGTTGAAAGCTAAATTGGCAGAGTTGCTGAAATAAGCAGCACTAATAGTTAATCATATTTTTATAACGTAAAAGGGTAATTACAAAGGTGAAAGGTGGTTGACCCTAAGTTTAAGTATTTATAAAGTTTAAAATAAAGGGTCGACCCCTTAAGATGAGACAACCACCTTATATAGGCTCGCCACCTTAGTAATGTTTGCCACCTCATTATTAATACAGCACCAGCAAATATTTAAACAGCATCAATAGTTCCTTTCTTATTTCCCCCAATCAACATTAATAACACCGGTAACAAAACCAGGTTAGTTAAAGTAGCCACCAATAAGGTTACCGATGTAAGCCAACCTAGTGCAATGGTGCCTCCAAAACTGCTGAAGCAAAAAATAATGAAGCCCGCAATCAATACCATTGCCGTGTAAACAATACTTAACCCCGTATTTTTTATGGTGGCAGAAACGGTGGTCATTACGTTGTTGTTGTTGGTTGGTAGCTCCTGTTTGTAGTTTACTAAAAACCGGATAGTAATGTCAATAGCAATACCTAGTGCTACGCTAAACACCAGTACAGTAGATGGTTTCAACGGTACACCAACCCAGCCCATCACCCCGGCAGTAATTACCAACGGGATTAAATTGGGTATCAAAGAACACAGCAAAATCCTCACCGATTTAAATAAATACAGCATACACAAAGAAATAAGCAGGAAGGCCCAGAAGATACTTTCCTTTAATCCGTTGATGATAAATTTGCTGCCTTCTAAAAAGGTAATGCTGGTACCTGTTAGCTTCACATTATATTGAGCCGTATCAAATAACTGGTTAATTCTATTCTGTATTCCATTTAATACAACCGGTAATTGCTGGGTACCAATATCTGCCATATTCACACTAATACGGGTGGTTTGCCTGGTGGAATCCATAAAGGAAGAAAGCATTTTAGTGAAGGTATTTTTACCGGCATTGCTATCAGTTTTATTGGGCCGCAGGTATTCGACTACAAAAGCGCCATCAACGACATTGGGCAATTGATAATAGGCAGAGTCGCCATCATAAAAAGCCTGCTTTGCAAATTTTAATCCTTCTGCAATACTCAAAGGCCGGTTCATATTGGGCTGTGCAGCTATGTACTGAGAAAGTGAATCTATTTTTGCAAATACAGTTAATGCCCTAGTTCCTCCTAGGCCCTTACGTTTTTTTGTATCCACCACAATCTCCAGCGGCATCACCCCCTTAAAATTCTTTTCAAAAAATTTCAGATCGGTATAAATTTTATCTGTCTTGGGTAAATCGTCTACAATAAATGCAACAGTCTTCAATCTAAAAATGCCTGCAACTGCTGCAATAAGTAAAACTGCAGTTACAGCATAAATGGTTTTGGTATATTTCATTACCCAATATTCAATCCTGATTAAAAACGACGTAAGCCATCTGTTATTCAGATATTTCATTTGCGCCGCCTTTGGAGCAGGCAGGTAACTTAATGCGGCTGGCAGTAAAATAAAAGAAATAACAAATATCAGCATTATGCTGATGCCTGCTACCACACCAAACTCTTTTAATATAGCACTGCTGGTAAATGCAAACACCGCAAAACCAATAGCAGCCGTGATATTGCAAAACAACGTTACAATACCCATCTTACTCACCATCTCTATCAATGCCTGGTTTTTATCGTTGTTTGCTAAAAAAGAAGTATGGTATTTATTGATAAAATAAATGCAATTGGGTATGCCAATTACCACTACCAATGGCGGCGTTAATGCTGTAAGCAAGGTGATTTTATAACCACATAAAAATAGTACCCCTACACTCCAAACTACACCAATTAATACCACCAGCAGTGATAAAATGGTAGTGCTGAAGGAGCGAAAAAAAACCAGTAAAATTAATGCACTAAATACAAGGGAGCCTATTAAAAAGAACCGCATTTCTTTTTGTATTCTGTCGCCAACGATGGTTCGTATTAATGGCAGGCCGCTGAGATGTGCAGTTGTTTTAGTTGTTGTTTCAAAAGTTTTTACACAGGCAATAATATCACTTACAATTTTTGATCGCTTAGGTGAGTTAAGGGAATCTTTATTGATGCCAACACCCATAAGGTAGCTATTGCTTTCCTGGTTGTATAAAAGTGATTTGTAAAATGGCAGGTTTAAAAATACATTTTTAGCACTGTCTAATTCCGTCTGTGTAGAAATGCTGTCATCGAAAATTTTAACTGGAATAAGCTTTTCTGTCAGTTCATTTTTTTGGAGCGTAATGGCGGCAGGTACACTTAGTATATTATTTACATTATTTACTTTTCTCAATTGCTCCTGCAGCGTGTTGTAAGCTTTAAAATAATCCAGTTCAAAAAATTGATTAGTCTGAACAGCGATTACCAGCACATTACCATCATCGCCAAATTTTTCCCTAAATTCCAGGTAGTCTTTGTATTTAGGATTATCGGTGGGTATAGCTTTGGCGAATTCGTAACTCAGCTTTACTTTGCTTGCGAAATATCCCATTACTCCAGTAACTGCAAATAAACCTATCAAAAGTATTAACCTGTTTTTAATAACAAAACTTCCTAAACGTTGCCACATAATTAATTAAGATTTTTAGATGCAAAAAAGATAAATTTCGAATGTTGCGCAAAGGAAACTAATTTATCCGGCATTGTGTAAATGTTGGCTATTTTTGAAATCTAAAAAATAGTTTCGAGTTTCGGGGATAACGGCATGACACACAAAACAAAAGGGATTGTATTACGCACCATAAAGTATGGGGAAACCAGCCTGGTGGTTACCCTTTTTACAGAATTGTTTGGCGTGCAAACCTATATGGTAAATGGTGTACGATCTTCCAAAAAATCCTCTTCAAAAGCCAACCAGTTTCAACCCGGCGCCTTGCTGGATTTAGTGGTGTACCATAGCGATCAAAAATCGATGCAACGTATAAAGGAGTTTAACTGGTCGGTTTTATACACACATGTTTTAAGTGATGTAATTAAAAACAGTATCGCTTTATATATTGTAGAGTTGCTGTACAAGTGCCTTAAACAGCCCGAACAAAACACCGCCCTGTTTTATTTTTGTGAAGATGTATTTCTTGAATTGGACAAGGCCGATAGAACCATTACAGCCAATTTACCGTTGTATTTTGCATTGCAATTGGCGCATTTTTTGGGCTTTAAAATCAATGATGATTATGATAAGGAACATAATATCCTCGATTTGCAGGAAGGCTGTTTTGTAACCGAACAACCTGTTCATCCCTATTTTATTGAAGGAGAAAATGCCTTGCGTACTTCCCAGCTATTAAAAGTATTACAGCCTTTTGAATTGGGAGCTTTTAAACTTAACCATGCCTGCAGGCGTCAACTATTAAAACATTACCATGATTACTATGCAGTACACATACCCGATTTTGGGGAAATGAAGACAATGGCAGTGTTGAGTGAAGTTTTGTAGGTGGTTAGGGGATTGATAAAAGTATTTTTTCAAAGTAAGATTTTTTCAAAATGAAAAAAACAATTGCACTTTTTATATTGATGGTGAGTTTAAACGTTGGCGCACAATCTCTTTATTTTCCTCCCAATATTGGTAATACCTGGGATACGATTGCTCCTGCATCAATAGGCTGGTGCCAGCCGGGCATTGATTCTCTTTATAGTTATTTAAATGAAACCGGTACAGATGCTCTTATTGTTTTAAAAGATGGAAAAATAGTGCTGGAAAAATACTTCGGCACTTTTACTGTTGACTCTCCGCATTATTGGGCTAGTGCCGGCAAAAGCTTAATTGCCATGCTTACAGGCATAGCACAGGATAAAGGCCTGATAAATATTAATAGCCCAGTATCCAATTATTTGGGCAATGGTTGGTCTTCCGCACCTTTGGCAAAAGAAAGCCAGATAACCCTTCGTCATTTACTCACCATGACAAGTGGATTAAATGATAAACCTGCTTCCCCCTGTGATAATGAAAGTACTGCTTCATCCTGTTTACAATATCTTAGCGATACAGGAAAGCGCTGGGCTTATCATACCGGCGCCTATCAACAATTGGCGGGAATAATTACAGCTGCCAGCGGTTTATCCATCAATGCTTTTACCAATACCAATGTAAATAACCGCATAGGTATGAGTGGATTGTGGGCAAATGGTGTTTATTACAGCAAAGCCCGGTCCATGGCACGGTTTGGGTTACTAGCGCTCAACAAGGGCGTGTGGGCAAATGACAGTATTTTAAAAAGCAACACCTATTTGAATGCGATGATAAATACTTCCCAATCCTTTAATAATTCTTACGGTTACTTGTGGTGGTTGAATGGCAAAAGTTCCTTTATGTCTCCGGGGTTACAATTAATTTTTAATGGTAGCCTGGTTCCCAATGCGCCATCGGATATGTTTGCAGCCCTGGGTAAAAATGATCAAAAAATTTATGTTGTACCCAGCAGGGGTTTGGTTGTAGTTAGAGTTGGTGAAAGTGCCTATGGTTTAGCAGTGGCCTTTTCGCCTTTTGACAATTTGTTGTGGGGCAAAATTGACAGCCTTGATTATAAATGCAGCTACACATTTACAGGCAATGGCAACTGGAATGTAGCTTCTAACTGGAGCAATAATTTAATTCCGCCTGCAGTACTGGCAAAAGAAGCAGTTATTACTATTAACCCAATTAGCGGTGGCGAGTGTGTACTCAATATTCCTCAAACCGTTTCAAAAGGCAGTAACCTGCTGGTAAAACCAGGCGCCCAATTCAGGATATTAGCTAATCTTACAATTTTGAACAAGTAGTGGTTAATTGGTTTTTTCTCTGGTAAATGATTCTACTAACGCATCAATTCCTCTAATTCATCCAACCCTTATTTGCTTCTTTAAGCAACAGTTCAATCGCCCATTTAACCAACGAAGTAACAGAAAGCTTGCTTTCGATTTACATGTTCAAAATTATCATCAATTTACCGCTGCTAATTTGTGGAACGCACAACTTTAAGCTAAATCAACAACTCAAAGGCGCTTTATTTAATTCAACAACGTGTTGCACTTATTGCTTGAACACAGCAACTAATTATTTTACTAAAGTATCTAAAAATCAGTAAACCCTGATAGCAACTTATAAGAAAAGTACATTTTACACTTACATTAATTTGCAAAAAGTGTTGCCTCCACAATTTCGCAAATTATATGGCCAACGGTAATGTGAGCTTCCTGAATACGAGGGGTATCACTACTTGGTATCCTAATCAAATGGTCAATTTCTCCTACCATTTTTCCGCCAGTTTTACCTGCAAGGCCTACAGTTATCATTCCTTTAGTTTGTGCAACAGTAAGCGCCTTTAAAATATTAGGAGAATTGCCGGATGTCGAAATTCCAATAAGAATATCGCCTGCCTTACCAATAGCCTGCACTAAACGGGCGTAAACATTTTCATAACCATAGTCATTGCCAACAGCGGTCATAAAAGAAGTGTTGCAATGCAATGCTTCGGATGGTAAAGGTTGCCGGTCCAAATAAAACCGTCCTGAAAATTCAGCAGCTAAGTGTTGTG
>JAYTTM010000373.1:0-1846 GCA_043745055.1 Chitinophagaceae bacterium
AGCCTTGATTTCTTAACGGATTATGTTGAAATTTTCTAGCACTTTTTATTAGAGGCCGTAGCAATATTCGTTTGCGAAGTAAATGCCTAACCCTATAAAATTAATCAAGCTATCCCGGAAGCCACTGTTTGGTGTTTTTACCAACGGACGAAACTTACAGCAGGCTGCTTCTATTAAATAGTACACTTAAATAGTAATGTCTAACTAAGAGAGTTGGAAGAATATGTAATCTATTGGCCTCACTTCCGGCTCCAAACTTAGGCCGATTGCCCTTTGTTGCTACTGCCAGTAAATGAAGCAGCTTGGTAATGGAAGTTAAATACCAGCAACAATTGTATAATTATACCAGCCCATATAGTATTTGAAAATGCAGACTGCTATACCGGCAGTATAGAAATGATAAGTTTAGCAACGGCTAAACACCGGACGAAGTTCGGCACCTGAATAAATACTTATTTGAAATCCTCCCTACTTCTTACTAATCCGATATAAATTACCGCCATCTGTTACGGCATACAACCTGCCATGGCTTTGGGCTACATCACGGAACCGTTCATTTTTATCGGCCAGTAAACTTTCTTCTCCAACCACTTTATTATTTTCGATAACCAGCCTGGCAATATGGGTACTGCTGAGGCAGCCAATAAAGAGATTGTTTTTCCACTCTGCAATTGAATCACTATTGTAGAATACCATGCCACTGGGCGAAATAACCGGATCCCAGTAATAAACTGGTTGCTCCAATCCTTCTTTTTGCTGTATGGAATCGCCAATTTTTTTGCCGTCGTAATCAATGCCGTAAGTAATTATTGGCCAGCCATAATTTTTACCGGGGTGAATAAGGTTAAGTTCATCACCGCCTCTTGGGCCAAATTCTGCTTCCCATAAATCTCCGGTTGCAGGGTTAATATCAAGGCTTTGAGGGTTGCGGTGACCATAAGAATAAATCTCCGGCATGGCACCTGCCTGGTTGATAAACGGGTTGCCAGGTGCCGGCTTTCCTTCTTTGGTAATTTTAAATATTTTTCCCAGGCCGGCACTAAGCAATTGAGCCTGCTTTCTTCCATCTAAAATGTATCTTTCACCGCTACTTACAAAAAGGTTTCCGTCTTTATCAAAAAGTAATCGGGAGCCAAAATGCGCATCACTTTTAAGCGAGGGTGTAGCCCGGAAAATTACTACAGGATTTTCGATGGTAGTTTCATCGGCAGATAATTTGCCTTTAGCTACAGCGGTTAAATTACCAATATCCTGTTTTTCAGAAAATGAAAAGTAAATAGTTTTGTTTTGTGCAAATGCAGGATCCAGTGCAACATCCAGCAACCCACCCTGGCCACCGTCTTCAACTTTAGGCAAGCCGATTATCTTCTTCAGCAATAAACCATCGGCAGAGTGTAACGTAATAAAACCTGATTTTTCTGTAATCATCAACCTGCCATCCGGCATAGGAATAATGGCCCAGGGTCTTCCCAGTTTTTCGGCAATTTTTTCAACCTGGTAGGGAGTAGTGGTTGTTACAGCCTTTATATTTGTTTGTCCTTCAAATGCTGGTTTATAAGTTGCAGTTGGTTGAAAGGCATCTGCAGGTTTGTCGGCGTTTTTTTTATTAGAACAGCTATAAATAGAGGCAATAGAAATAATTGCCAACATTGGAAAACGGTATTTTAGTTGCATGAGATTATTTTAATTTAGAAGAAGCAATATAGTTCAGTTAACTGAGATTTTATGGTTAACAGCAGCTCAAATTTGTGATGTGTTAATTGTGTTATAATAGGCTGACTTAAGATAGGTCTACCAAGTGTGGGACTTCGAACATTTATGGATAAGTTTTTTACTGTAAGCCGGG
>JAYTTM010000374.1:0-1846 GCA_043745055.1 Chitinophagaceae bacterium
CAACCGCTGATGCAAGTTTTGTAATTTCAATATTGCAAAGTTCAGGTACTATCTATATAGACAATATTGCTTTTTTTGAATCTACTTCTACAGGAGTGCCCATCACAAATAATTTATATCCTAAAGGGCAAATGGAAAGCAGCATAAGCAATCTAAATACCTGGAGTTCCACTAATAATCATTTAGCTCAATATGATTTTACCAGCAAAATAACTAACACTTATAATTACCTTGTTCAGGATGCCACTGGAGCCAAAGTTATTGTTTCGGCAGCCACAGCTCAACCTACTATTGCTCTAAGTGCTGCTTCTTCCGCAGGTACCATAACTGTTGTAGGGAGTACAACAACTGTTGTTGTAACAGCTACTGGCGGAACAGCCCCTTATATTGGTACAGGGAGTTTTACCAATGTAAAAGCAGGTACCTATAGTTATAAAGTATCAGATGCTAATGGATGTACTTCAGTTACAATAATTTCTGTAACACAATCTGCTGCCAAAACTGCGAGCGGCACACCAATTTCTTCAATTACAAGTAGAGTATTATCAAATAATACATTAGATGTTGTAAAAGGTATGCTTAATATTATCAGTTACCCAAATCCAACCTACAGTGAATTTGCCCTGTCTGTAAATGGAGGCTCTGCGGAAAAGGTTGACATATCCGTACGCAGTATTGAAGGAAGAATAGTCTTCAAAACACAGGGACCATCTAATAAAAAATATACATTTGGGAACGAATTTGCATCTGGCATATATATCATTCAGGTTGTTCAGGGAAAAACAATGCAAACTCTTAAAGTTGTAAAGGCAAAATAAAGCATCAATTTAAAAAAAGAATCCCGGTGAAAATTAAAAGTCACCAGGATTTTTTTCAGCAAATTTATTTTGTCATTAATCAAAAAATCAATTTCCCTGTTTTTGGAAACCTGATTTCTTGTAATCGGTTCTATTAAAGGTCATCCTGTAAAAGTCTTATCACCGTTCGAGTATTGCCGCCGGCATGGAATTCATAGCTCGTCTGCCCGGTACAAATGCTGATTGAAAAACTAAAGTTGAAGTTAACAACTAAAAGTCAAATTTATAAATGTCAGCCTGAACCACAGCTGCCATGTTGCTGATGTTGAAGTTTCATTATCCGGCCCTGCTTTTGCAAACTTTTGTTGAATGCCGTTTTGCTTCCGCCACTAAGATGTGTCCTCCGCTATCAGCCCGAAACTTTGTATGCACAAATAATCATCACTCACTTTTATAGCCTGCCCTTTTCAATAAATTAGTACCCATAAAATATGGCAGGAGAAATGGAATGGCAGGAATCGATGCAATGTCACTCACTGTTTCTAAAGGTTTAATAAAGGATAACGCCATGATTAAAAATCCTAAAAAACTTATTACAACATAAATGCGACAGGCAGTTTTGCTTTACCAAACTACAGCTCTCAGTGATGTAGCAAAGGCAGCTGTTGCTAAGTATGTAAGTGCAACTTCTACCAAAGATATTAATCCGAATATTTTTCTTGTAGGTAAGAACCATTCGGGCATCTGTTCTGAACCTGATGCCACTACTATCTTAAATAATTCAACTAAATAAGTACCTCAGTAAATGCTGTCTTCCATAAAAAATCTTTATTGAAAATGTTGAATTGATCAATATGAATAAAGGGAAGTGTCCCCATTAAAGTGGTGGTGCTTTTAAGGGATTTTCGTCTTTGCATTATATGGATTTTAGTAGGGTACAAAATTGCCCATAACGGGCAGGGCTTTCCGAAACATAGGAATTAGTATTCCGTCCGTCCGGCACTGATGATGATTGAAAAACTGATGATGATGGTAACAAACAAAAGCTA
>JAYTTM010000375.1:0-1844 GCA_043745055.1 Chitinophagaceae bacterium
TTTATCGATACCCTGCTGATCGATGGTACCCATAATTTTATCCCGGTAACTGTTGCGGTAGGCATCATAAATTTTACGCTGCTCTTTCTCCATTTCGCAAAACAAAATGGTTTCTGTTTTTTCCGGCAAATCTTTAGCTACCTGCTCTTTGGTACGTCTTAAAATAAAAGGAAATAATAATTTTCGCAGATGATCTTTTTGTTCCTGTTCACCAAACTTATCAATGGGTGTAGCAAATTCATTTCTAAAAAACTCCATCGTGCCCAACAAGCCTGGATTTAGAAAATTCATTTGTGCAAATATGTCGAATGTATTATTCTGCAGCGGTGTACCACTCATACACACCCGGTTTTTTGCATTGAGCAGGCAGGCTGCCTTGGTAACTTTTGAAGCAGGGTTTTTAATGGCCTGGCTTTCATCAAGCACCACATAATCGTAGTTAATTTTCATCAGCACCTGTATGTCGCTCCGTAAAGTGCCGTAAGTTGTAATGATGATATTTGCTTTTTGTAAAGCATCCATATCCCGGCTTCGCATGCTGCCATGGTGTATTTGCCAGGTAAGCGACGGTGTAAATTTCCGTATCTCATTTTCCCAGTTATAAATCAATGTTGTAGGACAAACAACAATCGCTTTAATATTACCTGTACTTGTTTTAAAATATTGCAGCATGGTTAATGCCTGAATGGTTTTACCTAAACCCATGTCATCTGCCAATATACCACCCCAGCCTACATCATTAAGGTAACTTAGCCATTGATAGCCTGCCGTTTGATAGGGCCTTAATATTTGTTGCAATGATTCCGGTGCAGGAATTTCTGGTATGTTTTTAAACTCCCTCAAACGCTCAAATTTTTCATCCAGCGAAAAAGAAAGTTCTGCTATTTCTTTATTTTCATACAGTTCATCTATCACACTCATATGATATTTACTCAGGCGGAGTTTATCAACTTTACCTTCGCCAACCTTAAAGAGAAGCGAATATTTTTTCAGCCATTCATCAGGCAATATACCAAGTGTTCCATCGCCCAGTTGCACAAATGATTGCTTGGCTGCTAATGCCTTTTTAATATCTGCAATGCCTACCCGCTGCCCTTCAAAATCTATTTCAACTTTAGCGTCAAACCAATCTAGTCCGCTGCTTACATGAATATGGGTAGAGGGCCTGGCGGTATTAAAACGAAAGTTCCTCAGTGCTTCAAAACCATACACAGAAACCTTCTGTTCCTTCATGGCATCTACAAACAAAAAGAACCAATTATTACGCAAAACATCTGCACCACGAAGTATAAGGCTGTTACCTTCCTGCGGGCGGATAAATTGAGAATGCAAAGCTTCCAGCGAATCGATGAACCGTTGCTCTGATTCTTTATTGCGGTGTACAATTAATATTTTATCACCATCGGGTATGGTGATGGTATTTTTATCATTGGCCTTTGTTTCAAAACCTTTGTAACTGAATATGGGTTGAAAAACGAGGTAATCCCCTTTTTCCTGCAACATCAGTTTTACTTCCGGTTCGCCACTTTTTATTTCTTTTATCAGCGACTTATCAAATTCTACCTGGTAGTCTTTGGTTAAGGGCATGATGGTTTTCTGCATCTGCAAAGCCCAGTTTTCTTTGCTGAGTTTAATGTTGCCGTTTTTAATAAATTTTTCTGCCTGCAAAATATCTTCAGGCTTTTGCCACAGGTAAAAAATATGGTTGTATAAAAACAGCAGGCTGCTGCCGCATTCGTTATCGGTTACTGGTTGTTCTGCTCCGTTTATGTGAAACCTGCACTGCAGTTCAAAATGATTATCAACTGAAATAATTTTAAATTGGGGTGTTATCAAATCTTCAC
>JAYTTM010000376.1:0-1843 GCA_043745055.1 Chitinophagaceae bacterium
GTAAAACGAAAAGGAACAGAACCAATTGATATTTCCAAACAAAAAAGACCGGGAGCAAATGTTAAAACATTTACTATCGCCCAACTTGCCGGTAAATGGCAGGAGATATCAAGAGATAGTAAAACGAATATCTCCCTTTCATTTACCGATACTATTTTTTTAAACTTTGTAGATAGCAACACCGTTACTACCAAACAGGGCAATGAGACTACCATGAAAGGGGAGGCTGCTATTGATGCCAGCAATAACGAGTTAGTTGCAGCTGCAGATGTTTATACAATTATATCTGTTACCGACAGTTTGCTTGTATTAGATAACCAGGAAAATATACTACATACACTAAAGAAAACCGACCAGTTCTGGTATGAAACATTTGGTAAAAAAAAGACGGTCATCGTTAATTACAAAGAACCCATCTCTGTTAAATTGGCCGATATAAAAGGCAAGTGGGTTGTATATAAAAGAGAGGCAAAACCGGGTACAGTAAACCCTCCTTCCACCATCATAAATTATGTAAACATTATAAACATTATCGGCGAAAATAACGCCACAGGGGAAATAACATTTTACAAATCAGAGAAGTCGGAAATGCTGCCCTGTACCATTAAACTCACCAATGCAGGTTTTGATGTAAGGGCAGATAAATATAACTGGTCTTTGTTTGTGTATAAGTTAGATAAAAACGAAATGGTTTTTGGGGAGGCTGATTTACTCCTGTATTTTGCAAAGAAGATGTAAAGAACCTTTTGACAAACCCAAGGGAATGACAATGTATAAACATTGTCATTTTCTCTTTTGTACTCAAATAATTATTTTTGTTTGTTAATTACCTTTCTGCTTTGTTGTTTTAATTTTTTTAGGGTGTAATAAAACCCTTATTCCAATATCCTCAACTTAGCATAATTGAGCATAATCTTTTTTTCTCCGTTTGTTTCAAATTCCACTGTGGCAATTGGGTTACCAACAGAGCCTTCCATTTTCATCACTTCTCCAAATCCAAATTTTTGATGTTCTACTTTTTGTCCAACCGCTAAATTACTGGTATCGCTGGGAGCAAAGTCTGCTGAAGGCGTGTGTTCTTTGGTTTGTGGTTTTACGGGTACCAAATAAGCCGGGCGGGAGTTTTCTTCTTTTTTTGACGATGGCGTTTGCCAGGCAGGATTGCTATTGCCACGCTGCATACGCTCAAAACCGCTGCCCCAGTTACTGGCGCCACTCTGGTTGCGGATGCCACCGCCGGCAAAACTTTTATCAATATAATTGTCCGGCATTTCTTCTAAAAAGCGGCTGGGTTCATTTTGCTGCAACTGACCAAAACGGTAACGAGCATTGGCATAAGTTAGCCAAAGTTTTTTCTTTGCCCGGGTAATAGCCACATAAAACAAACGGCGTTCTTCTTCCAGTTCTTCCCTTGTATTAATGCTCATGCCACTGGGAAACAATGTTTCTTCCAGGCCACCCACAAACACACAGGCAAACTCCAAACCTTTGGCAGCATGTATCGTCATCAACTTTACGCTGTCTGCTTCATTTTTATCATTATCGGCATCAGTAAGCAAGGTAATTTGCTGCAAGTATCCGCCTAATGATTTGTCACCAACTTCTCCATCCTCTTCATTCATTGGCGTTTCAGTAAACTCTTTAATTGAGTTTAATAATTCCTGTACGTTTTCGTACCTGGCAACGCCTTCGGTTGTTTTATCGGTAAAGAGTTCTTTTACAATCAACGTGTTTTTGCCCACCAACACCGCCACATCGTATGCGTTCTTTTTTTGCAATTCACTTTGAAACATTTTTATCATGGTTACAAAGTTGCTGATGGCTTCCAGGGTTCCGGATTTAA
>JAYTTM010000377.1:0-1841 GCA_043745055.1 Chitinophagaceae bacterium
ATGTGGCTACCAGCATAAATATCTACGCCATTAAAGTAGATTATAGCAAGCAAATAAAAAAACTACATGCTAAAATGGAAACTGGTATAAAGTTGAGTAACGTATCTACCAACAACGATTTATTTGCTACCACATTAACCGGCACCATCATGAAAGCAGATACCGGAAGAAGTAATATTTTTAATTACAAAGAAAATATTTACGCAGCCTATATCAACTTTGGTCAGCAGGTAAAAAAGTTTGAATATCAATTGGGTGTTCGGGTAGAGAATGCTGTGGTAAGCGGCAATTCGGTTGATTTAAAAAACAACAACATAAAAAATCCTGATACAAATTATATCAATATTTTTCCAACAGCATTTGTAAGTTATAAGCTGAATGAAAAAAATATGTTTGCCCTTAGTTATAGCAAACGCATCAACCGGCCCGACTATCAATCACTTAATCCATTTGAAACTATCTATGATATCTATACCAGTGAAAAAGGTAATCCGTATTTACGGCCACAATACACAAACAATTTTGAACTGAAATTCACTTACAAATATGCCATCAATGTAGCGGTAGGATTCAATCACACAAAGGATTACAGCCAAACCATTTCAAGACAAATTGGTCAGTTAACAACTGCAACAAATGACAATATTGGCACACTCGGTAATGCTTATTTAAGCATCAGCAGGCCATTACAATTTACAAAATGGTGGGATGGCTATATCAATATAACCAGCTTTATAAATCATTACAAAGGCATATTGCCCGATGGAAAACTGGATGAAAATGTATTGGGAATGAACTACTACATTCAGCAAAATTTTAAACCCGGCAAAGGCTGGAGTATGCAACTAAGCAGCTGGTACAATGCAGGTACAAAAGAAGCCATCTTTAAAACAAGCTGGCTGGGAAGTTTGGATTTTGGAGTTAAAAAATCACTCTTAAACAATAAGGCATCTATCCGCCTAACCATGCTGGATATTTTTAACACACAACGCTGGCAACAAAAAGTACAATTTGCCAACCAGGATTTTACATATCGTCGCAAATGGGAAAGCCGTGGCCTTCGTTTGCAATTAAGCTGGAGCTTTGGTAAAAGTAACTACCAGGCACGGGAAAGAGAAACAAATGCAGATGCCAACAGGATAAAAGTTAAAAATTAAATCTCCACGCCCTGAAGGACGTGGCAAGTCAGGGATGGCAATTCAGGTGTGGCAGTTAAAAGGGTTTGGCAAATCAGTATCTTTACCAAATGAAAAGTAAACTGGAACATGCCTTGCTAAAATACCAATCAACCTTTGGAAAAGTAGTTGATTATAATGCAGCAAAAGATAAGCTATGCCACCTTGATTTTACAGCAGCCAATACAGAATTAACCACCGGTTTAGTTACCGATACCCAACAATTTTCAGCCTATATCAATGATAAATTAAAAGCCAATAACTGCAAATACGGCATTGGTGGCTATAACGAGGATAGGATTCTTTATAAAAGAAGTAGCCTTTTTGCTTTAGCAGCATCTAAAATTTCACCGTATGCTTACGAAGGTGAGGAAGAGGGTGCCGAGAACAGATCTATTCACCTGGGCATTGATATTTGGGGAGCAGCTGGCACCAAAGTGTATGTACCCATTGGTGGTACGGTACACAGCTTTGCTTATAATGATAATTTTGGTGATTATGGCGCTACCATTGTGTTGCAGCACCAACTGGATACGGTGTTATTTCAAACCTTGTATGGGCATTTAAGCTTAAAAGATTTAGTGCCTTTACAACAAGGCAAATACATCAGTCGTGGTGAACTGCTGGGACATTTTGGAGAAGAAAAAGAAAATGGCAACTGGCCGC
>JAYTTM010000378.1:0-6698 GCA_043745055.1 Chitinophagaceae bacterium
TTGAAACTGTTTATTAACTTTTGCAAACTCGTGGTACAACTCTGCTGAAATTCCATTATGCCTTAATTGTTGCATCACATCAAATGCAAACCTGCTTTCTGTTTCGCCCATATTGAAGAAAAGCGCTGTGGTGCCAGCTTCTACCTCTTCAGGAAAAAGATTTAATTCCGTTAATACATCATAAATTCTATCAACTCCAAAGCTTATACCAACCCCTGGAATGCCTGGCACATCAAATAAGCCGGTAAGGTCATCATACCTGCCGCCGCCGCCAATGCTACCTATTTTTACGGTTGGGGGAGCTTTTGCTTCAAAAATAATTCCGGTATAATAATTTAATCCACGGGCTAAAGTAAGATCGATGATAATGTTGTTTGCTACCGGTAAATTTTTTATCAGGTATTCCAATTCGGCAATCCCTTTCTGCCCATCATCTGAGTCATTAAAAAATTTCTTTAGAAAGATTAACTTCTTTTCGTTGGTCATTTCTTCAACCGGGCTATTGTTCATTGTAAGATAACTTTCAATAATACTAACCTGGTCTTCATTTAATTCTTTTTCTCTTAATTCCTCTTTAACCCTTTCGATGCCAATTTTATCCAGTTTGTCGATGGCTGTGGTTATAGTTGTTACTTTATCTTCTTCGGCACATACCTCAGCAAGGGCAGTTAATATTTTTCTGCTGTTTACCCTTAGTTCGTAGTCATTAATTTTTAACCGGGTAAAAACATCATGATAAATGCTGGCTAATTCGAGTTCGTTTAACAAAGATTTGCTGCCAACCACATCTGCATCGCATTGGGTAAACTCCCTGTAGCGCCCCTTTTGCGGACTATCTCCCCGCCACACCGGCTGAACCTGGTAACGCCTGTAGGGGAATATAAGCCTGCCGTGGTTCATCGCTACATATCTGGCAAAAGGAATAGTAAGATCATATTTTAATGCTCTTTCTGTAAGGTCGCTACTACTTTTTCCCTGTAGTACTTTCTCAAATCCGGCTACAGATTTTTCTGTATTTTTTGGGTTGCTGATGCCGTTGTTTAAAATTTTAAACATCAACTTATCACCTTCGTCGCCATACTTGCCTATTAATGTATCAAGGTTTTCCATGGCAGGTGTTTCAAGTGGTTCAAAGGCATACAATTCAAATACAGTTTTAATGTTGTTTAAAATGTATTGGCGTTTTCTTACTACTTCAGCGTTAAAATCCCTGGTACCTTGTGGTATGGATGGTTTGGACATTTGTTTATTAAATTAAAAGTTTAAATTTTATGTAGAGTTGGAATTAATTGTTTGGGTTGGCTATGATTTTTAATCAAAGCTTCACAAGCTTTTTCAATTAAATCATATACCTGGTGATAGCCTGCTTCTGGTCCGTACCATGGATCAGGAATGTCTAAATTGGCACCGGGCTTGCATTCGTTCATCAACAAATCTACTTTGGATCTGTCAAATTTTTCTTTACATAAATACTTCATCTCTTCAATAACATCATATGCCATTGCATAAATCTTATCGAATTTATTAAAATCATCCGGTATAAACTGCCTGCTTCTTTGATTGCTAATATTTATTCCATTATCTAATGAAACTTTTTGAGATAGACGGTGCGGCGCTTCACCAATATGAAAACCATTAGTGCCAGCACTATCAACCTGCCAGCTAAGTCCGGCCTTTTCTATTTTGTATTTTAAAATACCTTCTGCTATTGGGCTTCTGCAAATATTCCCCAAACACAACACCAGAATTTTCATGGCGCAAATATAGTTTAGCTAATTCAGATGTTATAATCCACCTATAAATTGTTGTTACCACCTGACATTTTTTATGGAATATATAAGTAACGGTATCTAAATGATAACGGCGCCGGTTTTGAATTTTTTTTTCACCATCAAAACCTTTTACAATGAATATTGATCTCATCCTAAAAAGTGATGCACTGGATTTATTATTTGAAAACAGAAACAAAGCCTATGGCGCTTATGCCCTGCGTAAGTTTTATCCAGACCGTATGAAAATTGCGCTGGTAATTATGTTTGTTTCGGCTGGGCTACTTTCTGCTATTACATTTTTACCAAACTCCAGCACTGCAACGCCAGTTTATACAGTTATTCAGGACCATGTTATCCGGGAGATTAAGGAAGTAAAAAAAATACCTGAGCCAAAGCAATTGTTGCATAACATTAACAACTCTTCCCAGTCAAAGCTTTTATCAACAATTGTAATTGTTCCAGAAAAAGACTCGTCAGAAGTGTTAAATAATATTAGTGAAATGCGGATTGGGAGTTCAAACATTATCGGTACAGAAGTTGGCCCGGAAGATGTAGTACAAGGTTCAGCTGGTATAAGTAGTCTGCCTCAAGTTCCTGTAGAACCAGAGGCTCAATTAGAACAGCCTTATGAAAACCCGGATATTCAAGCTTCATTTCCTGGGGGCGAAAAGGCTTTGATTCGGTTTTTGGAAAGAAATCTACAAACACCTGGTAGTTTGGAAAGCAATGAAACGGTACAGGTAAAAGTGAAATTTGTGGTTGATTTTGAAGGTGATTTGCAAGGTTTTAGTGTAGAAAAAGATGGAGGTATTGAATTTAACAAAGAAGTAATAAGGGTATTGAAAAAAATGCCCCGGTGGAACCCCGGAAAAAAGGGTGGACAAAATGTGCCAGTGTACTATTCGATCCCGGTAAAGTTTACCTCAGTTGAATGATTTTGTAATAATTACTGTATTTTACAGGCCTTATAAGTTAACGAGTTTGGTGTTGTTGACAAAGTTGAAAAATTGAATTGTAAGTTAAAGTTGTGTGGGAGAATGGATAAGTATATCTAAAGATTAAGACGACAATATAGCTTTAAAAATAAAAATGGAAATTGCTTTAACTTTAGGAGGGTGTAAATAAAGCAGCAATAATTATGTAAACCTTATTTTTTTAACATCAATAAAAACATCATGGCATTAGAAGAATTTGAAAAGGAGCATATAACAGAAAGGGAAAAGGGAATATCACAGATGCGTTCAATCACCAATTACGGGATGGGAATTTTTTTTACTATTGCAGGTTTCTTTTTTATGTTTCCTACTCAATATACGGCCAAATTTTTAAATAATTACGACCCGGCTTTAATAAAAATATTTGCTGTTGTTTGCTGGATATATGGAGTATTCAGAATTTATAGAGGCTACCAGAAAAACTATTTTAACGATTGATGGAAATGGAACAAATTATTTATCGGGCACAAAGAATTTTGGTATTACTGGTTTCATTTTATTTTTTGAATGGTTGCAAACAGCCACAGCAAAGCGGACCAACAGATACGCCGACAAAGGGAACAATACAAATAAGTGTGGACGAATCTTTCAGGCCAGTAATGGAGGATCAGATTAAAGTTTTTGAGGCTAATTACCCTGGAACTACTATCAGCGCCGTTTATAAACCAGAGGCAGAATGCCTGAAAGACCTTTTTAGAGATTCTGCTACAAGGTTGGTAATAACAACACGAGGGTTAACTTATAAGGAAGCTAAATATTTTGATGATACGCTACATTATGTGCCTAGGAGTGAAAAAATTGCATCCGATGCTATTGCTATCGTGTTAAATAAAAATTGCAGAGACACCCTCTTTACCTTGAAAGGATTACAAGATCTTTTTACGGGTTTATTAAAGAATAATAAGAAAGTGGTTTTTGATGGATTGAGTGCTACCAGTACAGTGCGGTTTGCAATCGACAGTATTTTAAAAGGTAAACAATTTAATAATGATGTAGTTAAAGCAGTTAAAAACAGCCAGGCAGTTTTGGATTATGTTGCAACAGATACCAATGCTATTGGTTTAGTAGGCATCAGCTGGATAGGTAACCCGGAAGATACTGCACAGGTAAGAATGTTAAAAAAAATAAAAATTGGATACATAAAATGTGAAGTTTGTGTGGATATGCCTTATGTAAAGCCTACGCAGATGGGCATGATGACAAGGCGCTATCCTTTGGTACGTGGATTGTATTACATTTTAAAAGAAAACTATTCAGGCCTTGGTTCGGGCTTTACAAGTTTTCTGCAATATGAGAAGGGGCAATTGGTTTTTAGCAGAGCGTATCTTTGGCCCGCTCAGATTTCTTTTAACGTGAGAAAAGTTCATCTAAATGAAAAATTAAAAAAAGAATAGATGGTTACTACAGTTTGTCTGTATAATTTAATAACATTGTAAAGTAATAAATCAAAAAATAGAAAATGAACAAGTTAAAATCAGGAATACTGTTTATTGGAATCGCACTTTTCGGCAATGTTTTGAAGGCTCAATCCATTGAAGAAGGTAGAAAGTTTTTATATTATGAGCGGTACAAAAGTGCTAAGGCAGTTTTTGAAAAACTGGTTGCCACTGATCCCAATAGTATGGAAGCCGCATACTGGCTTGGACAGGCATTGATTGGTCCTGATGATAACAAGGATATTGCTAGTGCAAAGGCATTGTATCAAAAAACGCTGATGGCAAATAGCAACAGCCCTATTTTACTTGCTGGTATGGGGCATATTGAGCTATTGGAAAATAAGACTCAGGATGCAAGAAACCGATTTGAAACAGCTATCAGCCTGAGCCAGGGAAAAAATGCTGCAGTACTTAATGCTGTTGGGTTTGCAAATGTTAGTGCCCCCAATGGCGACCTTTCTTATGCAATCGATAAACTAAAGTTAGCTACTGCAATAAAAGGTATGAAGGATCCGGATGTGTTCATCAATTTAGGGGATGCATATAAAAAGCAAACTGAAGGCGGAGCGGCACAAACAGCCTATGAATCAGCCCTGGCAATAAATCCAAATTATGCAAGGGCATCTTACAGGATTGGTAAAATTTATCAAACCCAGGGTGTGGCTCAGGAAGAAATTTACATGAGGTACTACAATGATGCCATTGCTAAAGACCCCGCCTACGGACCTGTATATGAAAACCTTAATCAGTATTATTATTTAAGCAACGTAGGTAAATCTGCAGAATATCTTGAAAAATATCTTGCTAATTCTGATGATGATCCTAAAAATTGTTATTACAGATCATCTATGAAATATGCACAGGGTTTATTTGCTGAAGCTATCGCTAAAGCAGATGAATGTATAACGGGATCAAAAGAACCTTATCCAAATTTATTTGGTGTAAAGGCTTATGCTTATAATAAATTAAAGGATTCTGTTAATTCAAAAGCAAACTTTGAAACTTATTTCCAAAAGCAAACGCCTGATAAAATTGGACCTACCGATTATGAAACTTATGCCAGGATATTACTTAAGTTTCCCGGAAACGAGGAATTAGCTGAAACCTACATAGAAAAGGCGGTTGCTGCTGATACTACCGAAAATGGGAAAGTGGCTATGTATAAATCATTAGCCGTTAATTTTGAATCTCAAAAAAATTATAAGCTGGCTGCTTTTTATTATAATAAAATTGTTTTAATTAAAAAAGAAGTTAGAAAAACAGATTTTTTTAATGCGGGTAACAATTTTACAAAAGCTGCCGAGTATCAAAAGTCAATTGATATATTCGACAAGTATATCCAAAAATTCCCAGCCGAATCTTTCGGGTATTTTATGAATGCTAAAAACTACCTGCGCATCGATTCATTAGATGCACAAGGAAAGGGGTTAAATAGTTATCAAATGATAATTGATATGAGTGATTCAATAAAAGATAAGCCAGGTGAAATTGATAGAATTAAAGGATCGCTGCGGTACATGATAGAATATTACGCCAATGTAAAAAAGGATAGGGTTAAAGCAATATCATATGTTGATAAGGCAATCATGCTTGATTCATCTGATTTTGAAATGAGAAATATAAAGGATATACTCACTAGTGCAAGTTTAACGCCAACACGAATTCCTGGTTCATCCAAGGAAACAAAATCGACACCTTCAAAGCAGGTAGGAGAAAAAACTACTACACCTAAAAAAACTTCTAAAAAAAAAGAGTAAAGGGTAATTCAAAATAACAAAATCCCCGTTTAGTAAATGAACGGGGATTTTCTTTTTGATAATGTATAATTGTTTTCTGCTTTTCACCCCTTATTTTTGCTCATGCAATTCTTTATTTTACAAGCCAATAATGTAAGTAGTGCAGCCAATTATTTACCCATTGGTTTACAATTAATTTTCGCAGTAGGATTAATAATTACAATAATGTTGATAACGCATTATGTTGGTCCAAAAAGAAAAACAGCCGATAAACTTACCAATTTTGAAAGTGGCATTGAGGTTAAAGGCAATGCCCGTCAGCCGATGGCCATTAAATATTTTTTGGTAGCCATTCTGTTTGTTTTGTTTGATGTAGAAGTAATATTCTTTTATCCTTATGCTGTTAATTTCAGGGAATTGGGCTGGAATGGATTTTTGGCAGTAGTAATGTTTGTAGGCTTGTTTATTGCAGGCTTCATTTACATCATTAAAAAAGGGGCTTTAGATTGGGAAGATTAAGCAAATAGGCAGCTATGCAATTTTGGGAATGTGAAGATGGGAACAATCTGAATTAAAAGTTGTTTGTATTATATGAACTTTCAAATTGTATAATTTTCAAATTTTCAAATTAATAAATAATGCGTCCGGTACAATTTAATACAAAATTAAAAACAGTAGAGCCACCAGAAGGTATGATGGGGGACGGCTATATGGCTACTTCATTGGAAAAGGTTGTAGGGTTGGCTCGCAAAAATTCTA
>JAYTTM010000379.1:0-1836 GCA_043745055.1 Chitinophagaceae bacterium
TGTTTATATTCCGGATCGGCTGCCCAAACAAAATCATGAATATTTTTACCAAAGAAATGCCAGGTACGCTTATCTTTTGTGGCAGGCTTTAATTCAGTGCCTGGTGCATCGTAGCCCCAGCCTATTTCACCGGCATTCATCACCATTCCTGTACCGGCTAATTTGTAATTTTTATCAATATTGATAGTTACATCATAATCACCCCAAACGCCGTAAAATTCACGGGCTACATAAGGTGTGGGATGCCAGCCTTCATAATCGTATTCACACAATTTTGGATACCATTGGCTCATGCTGTAACGCACACCGGTAGTAGGATTATCCCGTCCACTCCTGCGAACTTGCAATGGAACCTGTGCTTCAAACTCCATCGTAAAAATTACTTTTGTTTTTGGGAGTATGGGTTTGGTAAGATTGACTTCCAGAATGGTTTCATGGTACTTAAAAGGCTGTGGCACACCATTCATTTTTAAACTGATAATTTTCTGATACCCGATTTCGTTCTCCTTTAATTTGCTGATTCTGTCCTTAACACGGCCATCCCAATCTGGCCGGCCATTTATCATTATTTTACCTAGCTCCCTACTGCGTACATCCATGCTGCTGTTTGGCTGAAAGGCGTTAAAGTATAAATGATAAAATACCCTGGTTAGTGTTTCAGGAGAATTATTACTGTACTCAAGTTGTTGCTTACCACTAAAACGATTGGCATCAACATCCATATCAATATTCATGGTGTACTTAACTCTTTGTTGCCATCGCCCAGGTTGGGCGGTTACTCTTAAATGTAATAATGTACTAACCAGCAATACAAAAATGGTTTTATTCATAGTCTATTTTTTGAGTGGCAAAATTCGGTAAAAGAGAGGGTAATGAAAAAGTTAATTTGGTAAGGAACTTTTAAATTTATGCAGATTTAAAAAAGAGCCCATATAACAGGCTCAGCTATACAATTTTTCTTTTCAATCAACAAGGTAGTTTAACAGAATTCATCAGAAATGAATTATACTATTCCCGCCAACTCTAAACTACGCCTGCTTATAGTTTTATAATCAATATTATCAACCACTACATCCGGGCAGGCAATCAGTGATACAGCATTCAGTTTCCACCAATCGTTTTCTGCCAATTTCTGCACATGAATAATTCCTATCAGCCAGCAATATTGATATTCGTTGTGCCATTCTTCTATCCATTCAAAATCATCTTTATGGATTGCTGAAATATCATTGGCACTCACAAATACTTTCATGTAAAAATCATTACTTAAAACACTGGCCTGCTGATTAAGTATTTTTTTATACTCGTATTTGTAGTTGTATCGCAGGGCAGATATATCGCTCAATACTGCAGAAGCAGTTGGAAATGCCCCAGCTCCCTTGCCCTTAAAAAAATGCTTATCTGCAAAACTACTTTCTGTGGTAATGGCGTTAAATTCATTTTCTACATGATACAAATCATCGTGTTTTGTAACAAACTGCGGCAATACAAAAGCGGCTAATTTTCCATCAGCTAACTTTTGTGCATTGGCTACCAGTTTAATTTTGTATTTCTTCCCTTTTGCTACCAGTGCATCCTGCAACGAAATATTTTCAATACCTGTAAAAATAAATTGATCCGTTTTGGCGATTATTCCAAAGGAATGTGCCAACAAAATGCTGAGTTTATTTGCTGCATCAAAACCGCCAATATCGAGTTTAGGATTGCTTTCCGCAAAGCCCAGTTGTTGCGCCATCAGCAATGCCTTTTCAAACTCCAGTTGCTCCTGAAATATTTTGGTAAGTATAAAGTTGGTGCTGCCGTTGATGATCCCACGAAAGGAAAATAATAAATCAT
>JAYTTM010000380.1:0-6686 GCA_043745055.1 Chitinophagaceae bacterium
CCTTGATTTTTTTTGTTACTTTTTTTTATCAAGAAAAAAAAGTAAATAGATGCTAGCTCAAAAGAGTAAAGGCTTTGCGAACAAAATAATTAATCCTAATTTTTTTATTTGCAGCAACCTACCCTCAAAAAGTAAGTAAAAACAGTAAGAAAGCAATGAAAATTTAAACTGGTAAATACATGGAATAATTTTCTTACATTACCAATAAATACCTTAAATCAACATGACACCCACTCGCCAGCTTGCTGCAATTATGTTTTTAGATATTGCAGGATTTACCGCTTTGATGGGAGCTGATGAATCCCTGGCAATGCTGTTTCGGGATAAGCTAAAAAATAAATTGACAGAACAAACCAGCCTGCACCGGGGCAGAATTATCAAGTTTAGCGGCGATGGTGCGTTGTGCAGTTTTGAAAGTGCAGGTGAATGTGTAAGAGCCGCCTTTGCAGTACAATTATACATGCAGCAACAGCCAATTGTGCCCTTGCGTATTGGTATTCACCAGGCAGATGTGGTTTTTGAAGATGGAGATGTACATGGTGATGGTGTAAATATTGCTTCAAGATTAGAATCGCTGGCGGTACCCGGCAGCATTTTTATTTCTGCTAAAGTATTTGATGATATCAAAAATCAAAGTGATATTCAAACCACATCATTGGGAAAATATTTATTAAAAAATGTGCACGAGCCAGTAGAAATTTTTGCCATCAGTAATGCCGGGCTGGTTGTGCCGCACAATATTAAGTTAGAAGGCAAGGGAGAAAAATATAAAGAACGAAAATCAAAAAAAAGTAAAATTGCCGGCATCTTAAAAATTGCTGCTGCTATAACAGGGGTAGCAATTTTATGGTTTTTGCTCATTAGCCCCTGGCTGAAAAAACAACATGCAAAAAATGATTTGCTGCCAGCCATTGCAAAATTAGTGAATGATAATTTTGCCCCGCCAACTGAAGCGTTTGATATGGCGCTTGAAGCAGAAAATTTTTTGCGTAATGACCCTGCTTTGATAAAACTATGGCCGATGCTTTCTACCAACCTTTCAATGGAAACAAACCCTTCTGGCGCAGAACTATGGTGGAAGGATTACGATAAACCCAATAGCGAATGGCGGCTTGCAGGCACCACGCCTTTTAAAAACATTAGCCTGCCCCGCCCCTACCTGCGTATGGAAGTAAGAAAGAAAGGTTATCAAACTATTGAATATGCAGGTATTGCCGCTTCCTTTAAAAACTGGAAAGATTCTTCCCGCCTTATTTTAGACAAAGAAGGTACGCTGCCTGCAAATATGGTACGCATACCGGCCAAAAATACCCCTATGTACATTGTGGGGCTCGAAAGCAATGGTGGTAAAGATGTGCCTTCTTTTTTAATGGATAAATATGAAGTAAGCAACAAAGAATATAAAACGTTTATGGATGCCGGTGGATACAGCAATAAAAAATTCTGGAATAATGTTGTATATCAAACCGGGAAAGTAATTGCTGTAGATGCCGCACTGGCATTATTTATTGATAAAACAGGCAGGCCCGGTCCTGCTAATTGGGAAGCAGGCACTTATCCCGATGGCCAGGAAAATTTTCCTGTAACTGGCATATCATGGTACGAAGCAGCAGCGTATGCGGCGTATGCACAAAAACAATTGCCTACAGTATTTCACTGGAGCGTTGTTGCAGAAACCGGCCGTACGCAATTTATTGTGGCACTCAGCAACTTTAATGGAAAAAGCACAACAGCAGTTGGCAGTAATGCCGGTTACAGTTCGTTTGGCATTTATGACATAGCTGGTAATGCAAGAGAATGGTGCAGCAACAGCGACGAAAGCAAACAAGCACATTATATTTTGGGTGGTGGATGGAACGACCCTACCTATGCTTTTAACGACAGCTATCTGCAACCTGCTTTAGACAGGAGCGGTAGCAATGGTTTCCGCTGTATGAAACAACTACCCGGCGATACGATAATTGCTTCTTTGATTAAACCGGTATTTATGGCCTTTCGTGATTATACAAAAGAAAAACCGGTAGATGACAAAACATTTGAAATTTTTCGGCAGCAGTTTTTGTATGATAAAACTCCATTGAATGCAAAGACAGAATCAACCATGGACAACGAGTTGTGGACAGCAGAAAAAATAACCTTTGATGCAGGTTATAATAATGAAAGGATGCAGGCATGGCTTTACCTGCCCAAAGGGTTTAGGCCGCCTTATCAAACAGTGCTTTTTTATCCGGGTTCAAATGATATTTATACAAAAGTTTATGACCCATTATCTGTAAACGGGCGCATTGATTTTATTTTAAAAAGCGGTAGAGCTATCATGCGGCCTATTTACAAAGGCACCTGCGAAAGACATGATGAACTAAAAAGCGACCTGCAGGATGCAACCGTATTTTATAAGGATCATGTGATTATGTGGAGAAAAGATATAGGAAGAAGTATTGACTACTTAGAAACAAGGAAAGATATACAGGCAGATAAACTTGCATATCTCGGCTGGAGCTGGGGTGGATTTATGGGTGGAATATTTCCTGCAGTGGAAAAAAGATTTAAAGTAATTATACTGAATGTGGGTGGTATGGAAATGAATAAATCGTTGCCAGAGGTAGACCAATTAAACTACCTGCCAAGAGTAACCCAACCTGTGTTGATGCTGAATGGCAAACATGACTTATTTTTTCCTGTGCAAACAGCCCAGATACCAATGTATAATTTTTTAGGCACACCCAAAGAAGATAAAAAAAGAATTGTGTATGATGCAGGGCATTTGGTACCGAGGACAGATTTTGTAAAAGAAACATTGCAGTGGTACGATAAATACCTGGGCATGGTAAAATGAGTAGAGGGGATTAGAATATTTTATCTGTCAGGGAAGTGAGATGTTTAGATAATGAACAAATTATTAAAATGTAAGTTCAGGTTAAAATGAACAGCCATTAAAATTGTGTAAATTCAACAATATTTACGCTTTACATTAATATGAAAAAGAAAGCCACCAAAATTGACTTCTCAAAAATTAAATTTGGAAGACTCCCGGTTATTGAAGACGCCAGAACTTTTGAATTAGCAGGTTATTTACACGAAGAACAATTACCACGAATTCCCAGGCGGTATAATTGGGGCAGAAAAATCAGGGACAATAAATGGGGAGATTTGGGTAACTTAAAAATAAATTTATGCACCTGTGCAGTTGCAGGGCATTTCGTAATGGCATGGTCCTCCAATATTGGTAGATTAAAAAGACCAAAGAATAAAGCTATATTAAATGCCTACAGCGTTATTTCAGGCTATGATCCTGCAAAGCCCGAAAGTGATGAAGGCGTTGAAGCCATTAAAGTGCTAAAGTATTGGCGAAAAAAAGAAATTGCCGGTAATAAGATAATTGCATTTGCTAAACTGGAAGATAAAAACCGGCAACAATTAATACAAACAATCTACTTGTTTGGAGGTTGCTATGTGGGGGTTAATCTCCCAAAGTCGGCAGAAAGACAATTTAATACTACCAAAAAATGGACTATACCCAGGGGCGGAAAAAAACGGGATGCAAAGGCAGGATCCTGGTTTGGTCATGCTGTTTTAATTGTGGGGTATAAAGATGAGGAATTGAGAATTGTAACCTGGGGCGAAGAAATAATAATGACTATGGATTTTTGGGAAGCTTATAGCGTAGAATCCTATGCAGTTTTTAGCGAAGCTTTTATTAAGAATGATAGAACCCCTACCGGAGTTGATGTGAATGTTTTGCGAAATGATATTGAAACTTTACAGAAAAGAAAAGCGGGCAATTAAACCCGCCACAATTAGCTGCTTCGCTATTTTAAATAACTTTAAACGCTACCCCAAATTATTTTTAATGCTGTTTAAGGCGCCGTTTTTTCAATCGGCTTTTTTTGGAATTTTTTCTTAGTTGCCTTTGGTAGGAACGCTAAGCATTCCACCCAATTTAATGGGTTCGCTTTCTAAAGCCCTGTTGCCTTTGGTAGGAACACTACGTGCCCCACCCAATTTAATTGGTTTGCTTGCTGATGCTACTTTTTTGGAGTCTGCTTTCTTTACGGGAACTGCTTTTTTTTGAGCTGTTGCTTTTTTTGAGTTTGCCATGATAATTTGTGTTATGGAATTAATAATAAAACATAACTGGCTTTCAAATAATAGTTGTAAAAAATAGTAATTACATAGCCAGAATTTTCAATAGCAAGATAATTAAATTATACGATTACTAATTTGTATTTCTTTTCTATTTCAATAAAATAGTTAACTAACAAACTATCTTAAAATAACTGTGGCCATCAATCAACTTAGTAAATACAATTACAACTTTCAGGAGTGGTTCTAAAGTAGCAATACAAAACATAAAACAAAGAAAGTTAATTATCTTTCAATATAATGAATACATCGCAATCTCAATTCCGGATAATGGCTGGTTTCATTTCTAACAACAAAGCTTTTGATATGATAGTAAAAAGGAACTTTACAATAACATTTACAACAGCCGGTTTAATTCATTTATATCTATTCATACCTATTTTATTAATCCTTGCTTCCTGTACACAACCAAACCTAAAAATTGCTGATGAAAAATTAGTAAAAGATACGCTTGTATCTCCACAGGTAACCATTCTCTCCAGTCTTTCCGAAGAAAATCATCCCATAAGAATATTACTGGAAAAAGCGCCTAAACCCTTAACGGTTAAAGTATCAGGTAAATTTAAAAGTAATCAAATTCAGCAATCAATAAGTGATCCTTCAATTGCTCTTCTTTCTACTTCGGGTACCAATTCCTTTTTTGACAACAGCACTAATTTGCCAGGTAAAACAGCTGCACAAGGCATGGGTTTTTTTACAACTTACAATACCGACAACGGGCTTGCTCTTGACCAGATTTACTGTAGCTATAAAGATAAAACTGGAAATCTTTGGTTTGGTACCAACGGCGGAGGAGTAAGTAAATACGATGGAAAAAGTTTTACCAATTATACTACTACACATGGGTTAGCCAATAATGTAGTTTGGAGTATAACAGAAGATAAAAAAGGAAACCTTTGGTTTGGTACAGATGGAAATGGAGCAAGTAAATTTGATGGAAGAAGTTTTACCAATTATACAACCACGCAGGGGTTGGCCAATAATGTAGTGTACAGCATTACAGAAGATAAAATTGGGAACCTTTGGATGGGTACCAATGGGGGCGGCGTTAGCAAATTTGACGGAAAAAGGTTTACCAATTATTCTACAGCAGAGGGCCTTGCCAATAATGCTGTGAGGAATATTGCAGAAGATAAATCAGGCAATCTTTGGTTTGGCACATTAGGTGGCGGGTTAAGTAAATTCGATGGCAGCATTTTCACAAATTTCACAACAGCACAGGGCTTGGCAAATGATACCATACGAAGTATTATACAGGATAAAAACGGAAACTATTGGTTTGGTACCAATGGTGGCGGGTTAAGTAAATTTGATGGCAAGGTTTTTACAAATTACACTATAGCACAGGGACTTGCCGATAATATAGTGTGGAGTATTATTGAAGATAAAAACGGAAACCTTTGGCTGGGTACCAATGGAGGAGGAGTTAGTAAGTTTGATGGTAAAAATTTTACCAATTATACCATTAAACAGGGGCTTGCAAATAATGTAGTAAGAAGCATTGCAGAAGATGAAAAAGGTAATCTTTGGTTTGGTACGGATGGAGGTGGTTTAAGTAAATTCTCAGGCAATAGTTTTATTAATTATACAACCGTACATGGGCTGGCTAATAATATTGTGTATAGTATTAATGAAGATAAATCCGGCAATCTTTGGTTGGGTACTTCTGGTGGAGGTGCAAGTAAATTTGACGGTAAGCGTTTCACCAACTATACTACTGCACAGGGGCTAGCGAATAATAAAATCTACAGCATTGCTAACGATCAATCAGGCAATTGTTGGTTGGGTACTTCTGGTAGAGGTGCAAGTAAATTTGACGGTAAGCGTTTCACCAATTACACAGCCGCACAGGGGCTTGCAAATAATACAGTTTTTAGTATCATAGAGGATAATGCGCACAATTTATGGTTTGGTACTTACGGTGGCGGTGTAAGTAAATTTGATGGTAAAAGTTTCACCAATTATACCACGGTACAGGGGCTGGCCAGTAACGAAGTTTTTTGTATTCTGGAAGATAAAAAGGGTAATTATTGGTTTGGAACATCTGGCGGGGGCGTTAGTAAATTCGATGGAAATAGTATTACCAATTATACTGCCGCACAGGGCTTGGCGAGTAATGTAGTTTGGACAATTGCTGAAGATAAATTAGGCAATCTATGGTTCGGTACACAAAATGGATTAAGCCTGATGCGTTTTGAAACAATAGCCAAAATGGATGAAAACCTCCCAAGCAAAGAATCTTTTTCCGGTCAATATTTTGAATCCTTTACTACCAAAGACGGTCTTCCGGATAATTTTGTAACACAGGTGGTACAGGGTAATGATGAAAAATTATATATAGGAACCAACCTTGGATTTTGCGAACTATTTTCTGAAAAAACGGGTATTGAATTAAAAAAGAAATGGACCGTAGGAACGGTTTTTAACTCTCATACAGCCTACCCTGTAAAAGATATAAATGCTGGCCCTGGCGCCATGTTTAAAGACAGTAAAGGAATTATCTGGATTGGAACAGGTTCAGACAAAACAGCGCTTGTGCGTTT
>JAYTTM010000381.1:0-6685 GCA_043745055.1 Chitinophagaceae bacterium
TCTCAAAAAATTTGAGAGGGGAATTGGGTAATATTAATTAGCTGGTAATGTGGCACATTTTTTTGCTACTGCTAATTTTCGATTGGCTGCTAATTGTAAAACAGCGCCGGGTCTTACTTGTATACTGGCGGCCTCTGCATCAGCCGTATTAATGGAACACGGATTGGGCGTGCCTGCTGCAATAATAACATGTGTTTGTAAGGTAGGTACTTTGTTGATGTTCCAGTTGCCGGCTGTATGCCAATTGTTGCTGGTTGTTCCTGTCCAGGTGGCGGTTTCCAAAATCACAAATGCAAAGGCTGTATCAGTGCAACCAAAACCGGTGCTTACAATCAACCGATAGGTTCCGGGTGGAGCGGCTGTTGGATTGCTGGTATTCCATACCGCATTTAAACCGATTGTATTGTACAGCAAAACCAGGTTGGTTGTTTCGCCGGCACAAACATGGAAAATGGCAGTATCTGCACCTATTGCAGGTTTGGGATTATTGGTAACCGTAACATTCACTGTGTCGGCGCAACCGTTGCTGTTGGTACCTATCACCTTGTAGATGCCTGCATTTACACTGTCCGGCCTTGGCAGGCTGACAAATGTATTGCTGAAATAAGTGTAGGTAAGTGTTGCGTTACTAAAATCAGTTTTTAAATTGTAGCCAAGGCCTGCACAGGTACTACGAGCAAAGTCCACACCGAGGCTGGGTTTGGGATAATTGATTATGGTAACTTTTACTGTATCTGTACAACCGTTGCTGTTGGTGCCTATCACGTTGTGAGTGCCAGCATCTACACTGTCTGGCCTGCTGAGTGCAACAAATGAATTGTTGAAATAACCGTATGTAAGACCAGCTGTTTCAAAATTGCCCACTAAATTATACCCAAAGCCCGTGCATTTACTTTTGCTGAAATCGGCCCCCATTGCAGGTTTTGGATAATCCAGTACGGTAACCAGCACCGTATCTTTACAACCATTGCTGTTGGTACCAATTACATTGTACGTACCCGAAGTTGCAATATCTGGTCGGGCAACTGTTACAAAATTGTTGGTGAAATAAGTGTAAGTCAATGTCGCATCTGTAAAGTCGCTCCTTAAATCGTAGCCAAAACCAACACATTTATTCCTGACAAAATCTGCACCCATATTAGGCTTGGGGTAATTGCTGATGGTTACTACAACTGTGTCGGTACAGCCATTGCTATTGGTGCCGATTACGTTGTAGATACCTACGGCGACACTATCCGGCCTTGAGAGTACCATAAATGTATTGGTAAAATAACTGTAGCTAAGCGCAGGATTTGTAAAATCAACTCTTAAATCGAACCCAAATCCTATGCACTTACTACGGGCTAAATTGGCTCCCATGTTGGGTTTAGGGTAATTGGTAACTGTAACTATTGCCGTATCAACACAACCATTACTGTTGGTACCTATCACGTTATACGTTCCTGCATTTACACTATCCGGCCTTGGCAATAACACAAATGCATTGGTGAAATAGGCATAGGTAAGTGAGGCATCCGTAAAATTACTGGTAAGATTATAGCCAAAACCTATACACTTACTTTTGGTAAGATCTGCACCAAGATTAGGGCGCAGGATGGTAATAGCTACGGAAGTATCACCGGTAAAAACAGGATTGGTACTCCGCACTCTAATACGATAATTACTGCCGTTGACGGAACCTGCCGGCACTCCAATTTTAAAAATACCTGCACTTTGGTTATTGCCGGTAATGGCAGCGCTGGTAATGGTTGCAGTGGCAGTTGGAGTTGTAAAACTACCGCTTGCATTACTCAACTCTGCAATAAACTGGTTAGCAGCAGGAGTTGTATAAAACAAGCCATCGGTGTTTAAAGTGATGCTGATGCTATCTCTTGGACAAGGCTTATCGGTTGACAGCATATTGCCAATCTTTAACTTATAAATACTCACCAATTTACTACTGGTGTCTCCCACGCAACCATATTGGTTGGTTTCTATAACATTTATTTGTGCTGGTTTTATTGCACCAGCATTGCCGGCAGACCATTGGATATTGCCGCTATTGGTAGTGCCTCCGGTGGTTTTAATACCATTGCTTACAATCCAATTCCAGGTGCTACCGGCGGCAGTTGGTATTGTATAAGGCCAGGTTTCACTGCCATTGGTGGAGGATAAACCAGTAATGGTTTGGGCCGTGGGTCGGTCGTGGATGGTGAGGGTGGCGCCACTTGTCTCTCCCGTTAAGGCAGGAGTACTGCTCTTTATCCGCACTTTATAGCCAGTACCTTCCGGCACATGGGATGGCAATTTACCTGCTATTATACCACTTGAAGTACTGGTGATACTACCTATTTCTACCTCACTGGTAAAACTGCCATTTGCATCACTTAAAAATGCCTTGAAGCTGTTAGCACCTGTATAATTACCAGTAACCTGGTAACCTATTTTAATACTGTCGCCTGCACAAAAAGTTTTTTTACTGATGCTGTTAACTACCAATACCGGAGCTGGCTGACTTGATGCCAGCGTAAAGCTATCAACATTATCATGGCTCCATGCATTCTGCTCATCTTGACTGCGGTAAAAAATGTAATGCTTGCCAGAAGCTAATCCGCTGATATTGGCATTAATTACCCTATTGGGCAAATCGTTGGCTGGCACAATTGCTATTGCTATGCCTTTGCCATAACCTGGGTCAGCATCTATATAATACTCTACTCTTTTTATAGTTCGCTTTGCATTTTCGACAGGTAGTTTGGCTATCAGCCAGCGGTTGTCGTGGCTCCAGGCGCCTTTGGAATCCCTGCTGCGAACACCTACAATTGTAAGGCCAATGGGTTGGTTGCTAATATCAATTGTAAAACTACCGGTGCCATCTGTACCTGCCGGTGAAATGACAACTGGTGTTCCATTACCATAGCCGGGATCGGTATTGATATAATATTCTGTTCGGGTGATAGTAGGCGTGCTGCTTTGCTGTGGTAGTTTGGCTATCAGCCAGCGGTTGTCATGACTCCAGGCGCCTTTGGAATCCCTGCTGCGAACGCCAACGACGGTAATACCAATTGGCTGATTGGTAATATCAATGGCAAAACCACCGGTGCCATCTGTGCCTGCAGGTGAAATGGTAACTGGCGTTCCATTACCATAACCAGGATCGGTATTGATATAATATTCTGTTCGGTTAATATTGGGTGTGCTGGTTTGCTGTGGTAGCTTGGCTATAAGCCAGCGGTTATCGTGGCTCCAGGCTCCGTTGGCATCCCTGCTGCGAACACCAACAATGGTAAGGCCAATGGGATAGGATGAAATATTCAGGCTAAACGAAAGGCTATTTAAATTAGCCGCTGCTGTTATTGGCAATGCAATGCCTAGCCCATATCCGGGATCGGTATTTACATAATATTCTACCCTGTTTATTACCGGTTGTGCTTTGATACCAACCAATATAACAAAGCATAATGCTATCACGCCACCCAATTTTTTTATCTGCTTCATAATTGAAGTTTAAAAGGGTGAATTGTTAGTTGTTGCTGCGGGTGCTAAGATTTATTTGAACGGTATTTACCGTAGGCGTGACCCCCCTGAGGACTTGTTAATGCATAAATGGTTGGCACACTCGGAATACCACTCAACCTGTAAGGTGTAGCTCCACCAAATATGCCACAATTAGTACCACCAATACCAGCACCAATAGCAGGACTGCCAGCTTTAAGGGTGTATTGACCGTCTGTGCTGCCGCTAAGAGTAAAAATATTTGCCCAGGTTTGATTTTGTTTATTTCCGTTGCCGGCTGGGAATTGAGTATTTGTGCAGATGGAGTTCTGAACAGTAATGCCGGAACCAACAAATTGATTGGGATTTCCAATTGCATTATTTACAGCCCAAGTACCATATAAAACGAAATTATTACTTCCGTTATCTCCTGCCAATACACAATTTTGAATTAGCCCAGTATTCGCAATATCATTGAAATATAATCCATATCCACCGCCGTTTGATGAATAAAAAAGGCAATTCACAAATGACAAATTAGTACAAACTACATTGCTTTGATAACTCATTAACCCGTAGTCTTTAAAAACACACTGTTGAAACAAAAAATTATTTACGTTATTCAGGATATTTATTCCTGGATTTTGAGAACTAGACCCGAAAAACCAACAATGCAAAAAAGACACATTCTGAATACCTGTTCCTGAAATTTTACAAGTACTGGCTGGGAAAGTACAGCCGATAAAACTACTGCCATTGGCCGTGGCATTGGCGATATCTAAAGATCCATTCACACTGTCCATTCCCAAAGTATTGGCTTGTAAGTTGGCATTTTGGTTTAAAAAATAGCCTGGGCCAATTACTACCAGTTTTTGGGTCATGGTTCCTGGATATCCAAAGCTGGAGCCGGGTTGCATCATAATGGTATCTCCCGCTGATGAGGCATCATGTGCCAACTGAAATGTGGCATAATCAACTCCAGCTACTGCGGGTCCAAAAAAACCAACCCGGCGGATAGTTGCAAAAGAAAGACTGCTGATAAGGGTGGCAGCTACACTAAGAAGTAAGAATTTTTTCATGATGATTTGTTTTTGGGTTTATTTTTTTGATTTTGTTATTGAATGTTAAAAATTAATTACACATTTCACCTATGCCACACCTGAGAAATGTTGTAAGAAACAGGTACTTACTATTAGATTAAAAACAGGAACTATTTTAAGCGGTATGCTTTGCAGCAAATGTTCTTATCAGAAAAAAACTGCAGATAATTGAGAGGTATTGGAAATAATAATTGAAATTAAATGAGATTTAAAAATATTCATATAGCAAGAACTTGTCATTTTTCAAGAAATTGTTTTATATTAGAGTAGTTAATTATTGATACATTCAGTTAAACGCATCACCATAAAATGACATCAAAAAAAGCAGTTACCTGGGCTAATTATTTTGAGCAATTCAGCGACAAACAAATAAAACCCGAGGTGTCAAAAATTGAAGGGATAGAAAAACTTATCAATTTGAAACAGCATGTGCATAATATATTAAGTCATAGTGTGCCCATGATTTATTTATTGGATTACACTACCGGTAAATATACCTTTGTATCAAATGAATGTCAATCTCATCTAAATTTTTCGCATACCAAGTTGATGGACGGGGGTGTAAATTTTGTAATGGACAGTTATCACCCGGATGATTTGAAACTATTTAACGATCAAATTTTCACAGACCGTTTAAAAGTATTGGAAGCCATTCCAATTAACCAGCATAAGGACCATATTTTCTCTTTTAATTACCGTGTTAAAAATGGTAAAGGGGTGTTTATAAATATACTGCAGCGCAATGCTTTTATACAATCAGATGAAAATGGACAGCCATTGTTGAGTCTTGGTGTGGTAACTAATGTTAACCATTTTAAAACAGAAAACCCCGTAATTCAGTTAATTGAAAAAGTAGATCCCCTAACCGGAAACGTGGAGGTTGTTCAAAAAAGTTCCTACTATTTAAGGGAAGAAGATAAAATATTTTCCAAACGGGAAAAGGAAATTCTGCCCTGGCTGGCAGAAGGATTAACGAGTAAACAAATTGCGGATAAATTATTTATCAGTGAGCATACGGTCATTAACCACAAGCGCAATATGCACCACAAGTCTGATACGCAAAACACAGCAGCATTAATCAGTTTTGCTTTTAGGCGGCATTTGTTGTGAAAAAGAACCTTTGTGACAACAAGAATTTTGGAAAGTTAAATTTTGAGTTTACCAGTAAATTAGTTTTGAGGAAATAAATTCGCAAATAATCAATTCCAGTTTAGTCTCAATAAAAACAACTGTGTATTTTATTTTATAAGCAACACATTTATATCCAAACGATGCCCTTGCAGGTTCTCTACAAATAGAATAAGATATTTTTTTCGTCTGAAAGTTTTGTAAAAAAATTATAAGCTGCATCTGTAAATTTTTCTGCCGTTGCAACCATACCCTCAGATTCGATAAACCAGGTAATAGCCGCAATATTTTCAGCAGCATTTTGTTTAATAATTACTTTTCTTGAGCCCATTTTTTTATGAGTTTTTTACTAAAAGAACGGGCTTCCTCAATAGAAAATGTTTTATCAGGATTGGTTTTTAATGCAGCTTTTTTTTGCAATACCAAATAATCTTTTTGTGGAATTAATATGTATTTTTTCTTGTCAATTACAATTTCAGTCATAATGATACATTTGTGTTGTGAAGATACAAAAAAGAAATGCCTATTTAAGGGAAGAAAAAAATCCACACGGAAAAGGGAATTCTGACCTAGCCGAAGGATTAATCAGCAAAAAAATTGCAGATAAATTATTTATCAGTGAGCACACGGTTATCAACCATAAGCGCAATATGCACCATAAGTCGGATACCCAAAATACCGCTGCACTAATCAGCTTTGCATTCAGGCGACATTTGTTGTAATTAGCACTTTTGGAAATTCAATTTTCGGGTTGGTAATCAAAAAAGTCTTCTCCCACTAAAATAAATAGTGTTACCCCTTTCGCTATTGAAAAGGAAATAAAACTGATCGGTTTTCTTCCTGATAAATAAGTGTTTTTTTTGTTGTAACAGCCTGCTGTATTCAATTACAGCAGCTTACCAAATGGTAAGTTACCATTTGGTAACTTACCATTTGGTAAGCTAGAAAAAGATATTTACATTTGGCTATGCAAAGTCCATTTT
>JAYTTM010000382.1:0-6675 GCA_043745055.1 Chitinophagaceae bacterium
GAAGCACTTTATTTACAGTCAAAGAAATTTTATGAAGCTTCAAAAGCCGATTCTGCTACATTGATTTTAAAAGCGATTTTAAGTCATAACAAAATCCCCTACAAACTTGAGACTGATATTTATAATTTACTGGGGCATATAGAACTTAATAAAGGGAACCTTCCAGCGGCATTAAATGAGTATATCCGTTTTGAAAAAATAGCTGTTGACAATAATGATCTGGATTTAATAGTTCAGGCAGCTATAAATATTAGCGGAATATACAGGGAGCAAAATGATTTCCCAATGGCAATTACATATATTAATACGGCAGAAAAATCGATTGATAAAATTCTGGATAAAAAGGTAGCCGGCAATTTTTACAATAATAAAGGAATTCTTCTGGAAATGACCAATAAGCCAGACAGCGCCATCATAGCATACAATAAGGCAATTAATATTTACAAGTCGTTGTTCGACAGTAACCATGTTGCCATTGGTTACAACAATCTTGGCATAGTTTACAAAACCAAAGCTGAGTATCAAAAGGCACTGGACAACTATTTTAAAGTAGTTGAAATTGAAAAAAAAATTGGCAATAAATATATACTTGCAGCAAGCTATATCAATATCGGCAGCGTTAATTTAAAATTGAAAAGATTAAATAGTGTAATTGAATATAGTTATCTGGGTTTACAAATTGCAAAGGAAATTCCTGCACAGTATTTAATCGTATCGGCTGCTGATAACCTGGCGGATGCTTTTTTTGAATTAAAAAATCTTGACTCTGCTTATTACTGGCAAAAATATAAATTTACTGAAAATGAAAAATACTTAAATACTGAAAACAGTAAACAAATAAACGAAGTAAATATTAAGTACGAATCAGAAAAAAAGCAGCAAATTATCACATTACAGGAAAGCAGGTTATTAAAACAACGGCTGGTAATTATTGGTGGAATAATAGTGTTTTTATTAGTATTGCTTACAGCATATTTATTTTATCGAAAATATAGATTAAAAAAGGAAAAAGAATTGCAGTACATTTTGTTGCAACAAAGGGAAGCTGCCACAATCGATATTTTAACGGCAGAAGAAAAAGAAAGAAAACGCATAGCAGCAGATTTTACACGATGGTATAGGCCAGTTAATGACAGCAGCATGGATTAACCTGCAGGTGCTGGAAAAGCAGCTCATTTCAGCCGGTTACGAACAGCAGCAGTTGCTTGGCAAAACAACTTTGCTGGTAGGAGAGAGTTGTAAAGAAGTAAGGCAGGTTAGTCACAATATGATGCCAAATGCCTTACTAAAAAGGGGTTTGATAAATGCAGTCAGAGAATTTACTCAACAAATTGACAAGTCGGTTTTGTTAATCAGATTGCTATCAGAAGGTTTGCAAACCGACTTGAACAGTATAACTGAAACCATTTTATACCGTGTAATACAGGAATGTGTGAACAATTGTGTTAAACATGCAGACGCTACCGAACTCGATATTTCCATCAATAATTCTGATGAAGGTATAGATCTGTTGATTGAAGATAATGGTAAAGGATTTGATACCACTATTATTAACAAGACAGAAGATGGCCTGGGTTTACAAAATATCCGCAGTAGAATTTCGTTTTTAAAAGGAACCGTTCATTGGGATAGCAGCCCCGGCAATGGTACAGTAGTAGCCATCCACATTGCTAACAACAAATAATGAAGGAGAAAAAGATAAAAATAGCCATTGTAGATGACCATCAGATAATTATTGATGGGCTGATTGCTTTATTAAAAGAACATGCCTTAATTGAAATAGCCGCCACTGCAAACGAGGGAAAAAACATGCTGCAATTATTACAAAATACAGCAGTGGATATTTTATTGACCGATGTAATGATGCCGGGTATGAATGGGGTAGAATTAGCCAGGGCTGTTAAAGTAAATTTTCCGTCAATAAAAATAATTGCACTCAGCATGAGTGGGCAGGCTGATGTTGTTGAGCAAATGATTAACGAATCGGCTATTGCTGGTTTTATGTTGAAACAAACCAATGCAACCGAACTTGCCAATGCAATAGCCAAAGTTTACAACGGAGGTACCTGCTTTCAGGAAGATGTGTTGAAGGAATTGGCTCTGTATGCAGATATGCGACAGGATATTTTCTCAACACGTATTACAAACCGGGAAAAACAATTGATAGCATTAATTGAAAAAGACCTTAGTAATAAAGATATTGCAGCCGCACTTTTTATTTCAACACATACCGTAGAAACCCACCGAAAAAATATCTTTAGAAAAACAGGAACCAATAACGTTCTTACATTGGTGAAATGGGCTTACCAGCACAAAATTTTAATTCCCAAAACATAATTATTAATCGTTTAATAATTAGGCCGCACCTTCAGTTTTACAGCATCTTAATTTAGTGGGTTTACAAGTTTATTTGCCATACTAATTTGTATGCTATAAAAAAATAGCAAGCTGATTATTGTTATTAAAAAACTCAATCTCATTCCTGAATTATCTTCAAGCTATCATCTTAATAAATATACCCTGCGGAGGGTATTGTTTCATTTTGATATTTGTAATTACTTCGTACAGTCAGTAAAAAGTATTTAGTAAAAACCTATTCTTAAAAAATTTTATCATGAAACAACTCGTTCTTACCTGCACCACATTTTTTTTATGTATTGTTGCTTTTGCCAACAACCTCAACATTAACACAGTAGCCTACAACAGTGGCGCTGGTACTGTTACTTTCAACATCAGTTGGGAAAATAGCTGGCGTACCAACACAGCACCCAATAATTGGGATGCTGCCTGGGTATTTATCAAACGCAAAAATTGTGGCCTTAACTACTGGCAGCACCAGGATCTGTCTTCTGTAGCTGCAAACCACTCCACTGTTTCACCGCTTCAAATACAAACTACCCCCGATGGTAAAGGTGTGTTTATAAGAAGGAGTGCGAATGGTGTCGGTAATATTGCCAGCACATCTGTCACTTTAAAATTAGCAACTGTACCTGGTGTCATTGCCGAATGGGATATGCAGGTTTTTGGTGTAGAAATGGTGTATGTTCCGCAAGGCAGTTTCCAGTTGGGTGATGGTGCTTCTCTGTACAGTTTCAGGCAAGGTGGTGGTGCTTCTCCCACTCCGGCATACACTGTTGCAAGCGAGGCTGCCATTACATTTGCCAATACTGCAGGCAATCTATATGCAGATCTTTATACCCCAACAGGTGGAACAGTATCTGCTGGTTATCCAAAAGGCTTTAATGCTTTGTATTGCATGAAATATGAAATTTCTCAGAGCCAGTACAGTGACTTTTTAAACACTTTATCACCTGATCAATCTGCTGCCCGTTTTTCCAATTCAAATGGAAATGCAAGAAATACTGTAAAAGGCGTGTGGCCAGATTTTACTAGTACTGCGCCTAACAGAGCTTGTAATTATTTAAGTTGGGGAGATATATGTGCTTATAACGACTGGAGTGGCCTTGCCCCCATGAGTGAATTTGAATTTGAAAAAATCTGCCGTGGTACCAATGCCGCTGCAGCTAATGAAAAAGCCTGGGGTACTTCTTTGGTAACAGATGGCAGTACGGTTGTAAATGATGGCCTGGGAAATGAAGGTGTGAGTGATGTAATTACTGCCGGCAGTGGTATGAGTAATTGTACTATTGTAAATGGCGCACCAACTGGCCCTATGCGCTGTGGATTTGCTGCACAGCCAGCTACCAACAGGTTACAGGCAGGAGCCACTTTTTATGGTGTAATGGAAATGAGTGGGAATGTATATGAATATGTAATGGGTGTATCGGGTGCAGGAACTGGTTTTATAGGCACAGCTCATGGTGATGGCAACTTGCAGTTTACCCCTAATGAAGGTCAGGCAGATGTAACAGGCTGGATAAACCAGACGATTTCAGCTAATCAGGGGGCTGGTGGCGGGGCTACTTACAGAGGCGGCGCTTATGATAACGCAATTGCTCAATTAAGTACTTCCGATAGAACCTACTGCAATAATAACTGGGGTGGTCGTACTCCCTCTACTGGTGGCCGTGGTGTAAGAAGAAGTTTTAATTAATCTCTCACTTTTAAACAACACATTTATGAAATATAAAAACATAAATGTCCTTAGGAGTGCATGGATATTGATAACTATTTTTTATTCATCGCTTCTTTGGGCACAGCCTTACACCGGCGGCAGTAACAGTGGTGCTTTTACTGCTGGTACTGCAGTTGTAAACTGCACTGCAGAAAGGTATTTTGGTGGCGACAATGCAGGCAATAGTTACAGTGTTACAAACCTGCTTAACTGTGTACCAGAAAGGTTTTCTGGCGATACAGCTGATGGCGGCGGCTTTGCCAAAACAAATAACTTTGAGTGTACGCCACTCCGTTTTTTTGGTGATACAGCAGCTGGCAGCAGCGTTGCTAAAACAACCAATTTTGAGTGTACGCCACTTCGCTTTTTTGGTGATACCAGCAGTGGGGCAATTGCCGCAGCAACTAATTTACTCAACTGTACCATTGAACGTTTTTTAGGCGACAGTGCTGATGGATTTGCCTCAGCAAAATTTTTATTGATACGAGATTTTTTGGGTAATGATACCAGTGTAACAATTGTATGCAGCAATGATACTTACAACCTGCTTTCGTTGTACACAACACCGGCTAATTTAACCTACAACTGGAGTTCCTCATCACCTGCCGCAACGGGTTTGGGAATATTTAAACTATTAGCCACCAACCAATCCGGATGTGTGGATAGTGCATTTGCTACAGTAAAACAGGAAATTGCAATATGGAATGGCAGCGTAAGCAGCGACTGGCATACTGCTGCCAACTGGAATAATGGAAAAATACCAGATTCAACAACGCATGTTATTATCCCATCTGCCGCCACAAATCCCTGTCTCATTAGTATTTCTGATGCTACAGCAGCAAGTGTGCAGGCAACAAGTGCAGCAAGTTTTTCTATTATCAACAACAGGCTGTTATTTATAAGCGGCACTTGTGTTTCGCTGCCCACAGGATTGTAGCCTTCTTAAAATAGTATTCATTATAGTTTTACAGCCTTCGTTTAGAAGGCTGTTTTTTATTTAATAAGTCCGCTTACTGGTTTACCTTTATGGCATTAAATAAAACCAAACAACATATGGAATACAGAATAGAAAAAGATACCATGGGGGAAGTAAAAGTGCCTGTGGATGCTTATTACGGAGCACAAACCCAACGCAGTATCGACAACTTTAAAATTGCCCAGGACATTAATAAAATGCCCAAAGAAATTATAAAGGCATTTGCTTATTTAAAAAAAGCAGCCGCACTTACCAACCTGAATGCAGGTGTATTGTCTCAAGAGAAATGTAACCTGATTGGTAAAGTTTGTGATGAAATTTTAGCAGATAAGTTGAATGATTATTTTCCTTTGGTTGTGTGGCAAACAGGCAGCGGTACCCAAAGCAATATGAATGTAAATGAAGTTGTAGCTTATCGTGGCCATGTATTAAATGGTGGCAACCTGGCCGATAAAGAAAAGTTTTTGCATCCTAACGATGATGTAAACAAATCTCAAAGCAGCAACGATACTTTTCCGACTGCCATGCACATTGCAGCTTATAAAATTTTAATTGAAACTACTATACCAGGTATTGAAAAATTAAGGGATACGCTGTCTGTCAAAAGCAAGGAATACATGCATGTGGTTAAAATTGGCCGTACCCATTTTATGGATGCTACACCGTTAACTGTAGGGCAGGAGTTTAGCGGTTATATAAGCCAGCTTAACCATGGATTAAAAGCCATTAAAAATACCCTGGCTCATTTAAGCGAACTGGCTTTAGGTGGTACCGCAGTTGGCACCGGTATTAATACCCCCCCCAACTATTCAGAAAATGTAGCACAGCACATTGCTACGTTAACAGGATTACCTTTTATTACTGCCGAAAATAAATTTGAAGCATTAGCTGCACATGATGCTATCGTGGAATCTCACGGCGCATTGAAAACAGTGGCAGTAAGTTTAATGAAAATTGCCAATGACATCCGCATGTTATCCAGCGGCCCACGCAGCGGTATTGGCGAAATATTTATCCCTGATAACGAGCCAGGTTCTTCCATCATGCCGGGCAAAGTAAACCCCACACAATGTGAGGCACTCACCATGATTGCAGCGCAGGTAATGGGCAATGATGTTGCCATTGGTATCGGCGGCAGCATGGGTCATTTTGAACTGAATGTATTTAAGCCGGTGATGATTTATAATTTCTTACACAGTGCCAGGTTAATTGGTGATGGCTGTGTTAGTTTCAATGATAAATGTGCTATCGGCCTGGCGCCCATTGAAGCCAATATTAAAAAGCATGTTGATAATAGTTTAATGCTGGTAACATCGCTCAATACAAAAATTGGCTATTACAAAGCTGCTGAAATTGCACAGAAAGCACATAAGGAAGGTACCACTTTAAAAGAGATGGCAGTGAAGTTGGGGTATGTAACTCCAGAGGATTTTGATGCATGGGTAATACCTGCAGAAATGGTTGGGAAGCTTGATTAATCAATTTTTTAATGCCAATAAAGTTTATGCTGCACCCGGATAGAAGTTCCGGGTGTTTTTATTTTAATAATAAAACCAGGTTATATTAATTTAATAAATATTGCAAAGTAATAATTGCCTTTTTGACAGCTGTTTACATTGGCTTA
>JAYTTM010000383.1:0-6674 GCA_043745055.1 Chitinophagaceae bacterium
AAAAATTTTATCAGCAGCCTTTAGCAAAAATCAACTTCACCAGGTATTAACCGAATTCTGGTTCAATCATTTTAATGTTTCTGTTTCTAAAAATCAATGTGCCCAGTATATTCCTGCTTATGAAAGAGATGTTATAAGGCCAAATGTTACCGGTAAATTTGGGGAGATGCTTTTGGCAACAGCCCAGTCGCCAGCCATGTTGTTTTACCTTGATAATTTTAGCAGCGCCGGAGAAAACAGCGACTATAAACAACGGCAGGAAAAATTACAGCTGCGATTGGAAAAGGAAGCAGAAAAAGCAAAGGACGAGGATCCATCCGGCATCAAAGCAAAGCTGATGGAGAAGATAAGTAATAATAAAAAGAACCAGGGGCTTAATGAAAATTACGCCCGTGAAATTATGGAACTCCATACATTGGGCGTTGATGGTGGTTACACTCAACAAGATGTAACGAGTGCTGCAAAAGTACTTACCGGCTGGACGGTTTATCCCATGGAAAACGGCCCGGGCAGCGCTGTTAAAAAGTTGATAGACAGATTGGGTGAAGATAATTTAGCAGCAAAAGGTTTTGTACATAGAGGCGATTTTTTCTTTGCCATCAACCGCCACGATAACCAGGCTAAAACAGTATTGGGAAAATCGTTTGCTGCTGGCGGTGGCTATCAGGAAGGATTAGATTTGATTAATATGCTGGCGACGAATGCCGCTACAGCAAAATTTATTTGTAAAAAACTGGCTGTTAAATTTGTAAGCGACAATCCACCAGCATCGTTGATAGATAAAATGGCCGCAACGTTTTTAACCAAACAAGGAGATATAAAAGAGGTACTGAAAACGATGGTAGCTGCTCCCGAATTTTGGACGAAGGAAACAATTGCACAAAAAACAAAATCGCCCCTGGAGCTGGCAATAAGTTCAGTGAGGGCTTTAGATGCCGAAATTAAAATGCCTTTTATGATTTACCAATGGATTAGCAAAATGGGACAGAAAATATATTATTACCAGGCCCCAACCGGCTTTCCAGACAAAGGGCAGTATTGGGTAAACACAGGCGCTTTATTAAACAGGATGAACTTTGGGCTGGCATTTGCATCGCAAAAAATACCAGGTGTTCAATTTAACCTGGCAGCTCTCAATAACAATCATGAACCCGAAAGTGCCATTGATGCATTAAAAACCTATAGCAAAATCATTTTGCCTGAAAGAGCAGTAGATGCAACCATTAAACGATTAACTCCTTTGGTAAATGATCCATCTATTCAACAAAAAATTGATGCCGCCGCCGGTAAAACCATCGCAAATACCGATACCAATCATGATGTAATGGAGCAAAATAAAGAGGCCGATGAAATGATGTTGGATAAAAAAAATGAACGCTATATGAGTGAAGATAATCTGGCGAAAAAATACCTGGTTAAACGACCCAAAACTGCTAATGAAATAATTATATCTGCTGCCGGTAATAACAGTATGCTTGCACAGGTGGTGGGCATTATTATTGGAAGCCCGGAGTTTCAAAAAAGGTAGTCCTCCCGGCCTCCCCGCAGGGGAGGAGGAAATGCAAAAGCTTGAAAAGGCTTAGGTTATACTGAGTGGGTGAGACCTATTGAGAAAAGCAATTATCAATTATCAATTATCAATTATCAATTAAAGAATTATCAATTTAAAAATTATCAATTCCCATGTCTTCCCGTAAAGCATTTTTACACAAAGCCGGTCTGGCATTATTTAGTATTGGAGTTGGTGGTGTGCCCTCTTTTTTGGCTACAGCAGCTTGCAGTAATAAAATAATTCGTCCTTATAAAAAGAAAAAAACACTCGTTTTTATATTTCAACGAGGTGCCATGGATGGCCTGATGGCAGTAACGCCTTTTACAGATAATTTTTTAAAAGCAGCACGACCAACTTTGTTTATGGACGCTGCTAAAGCTGCTGCTGGTAAGTCTTTGATTGATTTGGATGGACGGTTTGGTCTGCATCCCTCTATGGCGGCTTTTGAAAGTTTGTACAGGGAAAAGAGATTGGCTATAGTGCATGGCATGGGCTCACCCAACAATAGCCGCAGCCATTTTGATGCACAGGATTATATGGAAAGTGGCACGCCTTTCAGCAAAGGCACCGCCAGTGGCTGGCTCAACAGAGCCATTGGTTTAATGGGGCATGATGCTACACCCTTTAGGGCGGTAAGTATGACTTCTGCTTTGCCCCGTTCATTTTATGGTGATAATGAAACCATGGCCATCAGCAACCTGCAGGATTTTGCAATACAGTTAAAAGGAAATCCTATGGGTGCCAATGTAGCAGCAAAAAGTTTTGAAGAGTTGTACGATCAAACCACCTCTTCGCTACTCAGCAAAACAGGTAAAGAAAGTTTTGAAGCCATCAAAATGTTGCAAAAAACGGATGTAAAGAACTACCGTCCTGCAACGGGCGTAGTCTATCCTGCTAGTCCATTGGGTAATTCATTAAAGCAAATAGCCCAAATGATAAAAATGGATATCGGCCTTGAAGTGGCATTTGCGGAAAGTGGTGGCTGGGACACCCATTTTAACCAGGGAACTGAAAATGGCGTATTCGCCAAAAACGTTGCTGACCTTACCAACAGCATCGCAGCTTTTTGGAAAGATATTAAACCCCTGCAGGATGATATTACCCTTATGACCACCACCGAATTTGGCCGTACCGTAAAACAAAATGGCACCGGTGGCACCGATCATGGAAGGGCAAGTTGTGCTTTTATATTGGGCAATGATGTAAATGGGGGCCAGGTATTGGGCGATATCAAACCCTTATCTATAGAAAACTTAGCAGATGGCCGTGACCTTGCTGTAACCACCGATTTTAGAAGTATTTTTAGTGAAGTAGCCAATGCTCATCTTAAAATAAATGACAATAAAACCTTGTTTCCGGAATGGAATGGAGGAAAGGTTGGGGTGATGAAATAGATATTGTGGAAGTAATACAATAAGCAGTTAGATCCGTTTTAGTACACTCATATTTCTCCGAGAGCTACTCCTTTGTAGTACTTTTTATTAATTTCTATTAATGAACAATTCTCTGCATTTAGCCAATCAACCCAAATCGAAAATTTAGTGATACTATTTTTCGATTATTTTCTCCAATACATTCAAATTTCCGTTTTCCCATTACTATTGTTACTTTCGCAGCCGGTTTGTATTTAATAGGTATAAACCGGGTTTTAAAAATCAATCAAAAACAATCCGCATTGGCGGTAAAGAGACAATATTTTATGGCAACAACAGCAGACATGCGCTCGGGGCTTATCATTAAAATTGATGGTAGCTTGTACACAGTAATAGATTTTGGACAAAATAAAACAGCCCGTGCCGCTGCAAAAGTTTGGGCCAAATTAAAAGGGGTTGATAACAGCCGCACTATTGAAGTTACCTGGAACAGCGGTGAAAATATTTTTCCTGTAAGAGTGGAAAAAAAAACTTACCAATATTTATACAAAGATGATACCGGCTACAGCTTTATGGATACTGAAACGTTTGAGCAAATTACTGTAGCCGAAACTATGGTAGACGCTCCTAAGTTTTTAAAAGATGGACAGGAAGTAACAGTGCTTATTAATGGTGAAACAGACATGCCAATGGGTGTTGAATTGCCAGATAAAATTGTGCTGTTGGTTACCTACAGCGAACCAGGTATGAGAGGCGACACTGCTACAAAAACTTTAAAACCAGCAACTGTTGAAACTGGTGCAACCGTGAATGTTCCGCTATTTGTAAACGAAGGAGAACTAATACGTGTAAATACAAAGACAGGTGAATATGTTGAGAGAGTGAAAGAGTAATTTATAATTTTATATACAAAAAAGGTCGGCTTTTCAAAAAGCAGACCTTTTTCATTTTGTACAATTTTTAGCAAAAATGGCCATTTTTGGTGTGTTTTTGATGATATTTACTTCAAAAAAGGCTGTTTTCTTATTTTTTATTTTATAAATAAATGTAGGTTTTGTAAAATCATTCCCTACCTTAGCCGCCCGATTGCAAAAACCTTTTAATACTGCAAAATCATGGACATTAAACAAATCCAGGAGCTGGTAAAGCTCATTAATAAAACCAATATTGGAGAAATCACCATCGAAGAAGAAGGTGTAAAAATCACAGTAAAACAAAAGAAGGATCCGGTACAACACATCATACAAGGTGGATACACTAATCCAAATCAGGTATTTAATGCTGCAGCTCCGGCAATAGTTACACCAGCAGCGCCAGTAACTCCCGCTCCTGTAGTTCCGGCAAAAGCGGATAACCTTATTACCATTAAAAGCCCTATGATTGGTACTTTCTACCGCCAAAGCGGACCAACTAAACCCATTTTTATAAATGTGGGAGACGAGGTTAATGTAGGTAAAGTAGTTTGCATAATAGAAGCCATGAAACTTTTTAATGAAATTGAAAGTGAAGTAAGTGGTAAAATAGTAAAGGTTTTGGTTGAAGATGCCAGCCCGGTAGAATACGATCAACCGTTGTTTTTGGTGGAACCCAATTAATGCAAACAAGCACATTTAATTTTTATGTTTAAAAAGATATTAATTGCCAATAGGGGAGAAATTGCCCTTCGTGTGATACGTACTTGCAGGGAGATGGGAATTAAAACTGTAGCGGTTTATTCCACGGCAGATAAAGATAGTTTGCACGTTAAGTTTGCAGATGAAGCGGTATGTATTGGAAAACCTGCCAGTGTTGATTCTTATCTCAATATTCCCTTTATAATGGCGGCTGCTGAAATTACCAATGCAGATGCAATACATCCGGGATATGGTTTTTTAGCAGAGAATGCAAAGTTTGCACAAATTTGTGCTGAAAGCGGCATTAAGTTTATAGGGCCAACGCCCGAGATGATAAATGCCATGGGCGATAAAATTACCGCCAAACAAACCATGATAGCTGCAGGTGTGCCGGTAGTACCTGGCGTAGATGGCTTGTTGGAAAGTGTTGAACATGCAAAAAAATGTGCTACGGAAATTGGCTACCCCATCATAATGAAAGCAACTGCCGGTGGTGGTGGAAAAGGAATGAGAGTTGTATGGGCTGAGGAAGATATTGAAAAAGCTTTTGACACTGCTAAAACAGAAGCCGCAGCCTCTTTTAAAAATGATGGCATCTACATGGAAAAATTTGTAGAAGAACCACGCCATATTGAGATACAGGTTGCCGGAGATCAGTTTGGTAATGTATGCCATCTTAGCGAAAGAGATTGTAGTATCCAACGCCGTCACCAGAAATTGGTGGAGGAGTCGCCATCACCTTTTATGACGACCGAATTAAGGGAGCGTATGGGCGAAGCAGCTATTAAGGCAGCGGCTGCCATTAATTATGAAAGCGTGGGAACGGTAGAATTTCTGGTAGATAAGCATCGCAATTTCTTCTTTATGGAAATGAATACCCGTATTCAGGTGGAACATTGCGTAACTGAAGAAGTGGTGAATTTCGATTTAATTAAAGAACAAATAAAAATTGCAGCCGGACATAAAATAAGCGGTCAAAATTATTACCCAACTATGCATGCCATAGAATGTCGTATTAATGCAGAAGATCCGTACACCGATTTTAGACCCAGCCCTGGCAAAATTACGGTGCTTCATACACCCGGTGGGCATGGCGTAAGAGTTGATAGCCATGTATATGCCGGCTATGTAATTCCTCCTTATTACGACAGTATGATTGGTAAGCTAATAACCGTAGCGCAAACCCGGGAAGAAGCCATCGATACAATGTACAGAGCCTTGAGCGAATATGTTATTGAAGGGGTAAAAACTACCATTCCATTCCATTTACAATTAATGAAAAATGAAGATTTTAGGAGTGGGAATTTTAATACTAAGTTTTTAGAAAGTTTTGTGTTGAAGTAAGTATATTTCAATGATTTTATTAAAAGAGAAGAAACGGAAAGCCTGGTGGCTGTTGTTTCTTCTTTTTTTGGGGGAGTAATTCTTTAACCCTTTTTGATGTATTACCGAAAACGATTGTTTGAAGCCGGCAAAAGATTAGTAGATTTTAAAACTAATTTATTACCTGGAGATACTGTTTTTGGTAATAAAATTAACTATGCTAATTTAAATATTTTATCAGTATTTTTTTTACTAAAACTTGTAATTAAAAATAACTACTGCATCATGTTTTCCGAATCGGCAGATGGTTTGCCATATTTGCTTTGCTCAAGTATTGGCAGTTTATTTTTAAATCGCACCAGGTATAAATTATCATATTCATTGGCAGGGATATTCTGTTGCGGAAAATCGGTAAAACCCAATTTAAAAATAATTTTTTGCATGATATTGCTATGAGAAATAATGAGAATGCGCTTGTTCCAATCGTGTTTCTTTTCAATCGTATTAAACAAATCGGTGCAGGATACATCTGCAATATATTGCACCGTATCAATACCTAATTGTAAAAACAAACTATCTGCTGTTTGTTGGGTACGTTTAAATTGTGACACATATATCCTTTTAATTTTTTTATTCTTCAACGCACGCATTAAATCACCCGTTCTTATATTTCCATCCTGTGTAAGTGACGGATCTTCGCCGGGTTGCTTCTCTGCATGGCGTACAATATAAATGTTGGTTTTATTACCAAAAGCAGGTAAGGGTTGCGCCTTTAAAAAAATTGTAAAAGTTAATGCCAGTAATAAAATGAAT
>JAYTTM010000384.1:0-6673 GCA_043745055.1 Chitinophagaceae bacterium
GCTAAAAGGCGACAGTTTTGTAAGGTGGGTTACATGGGTGCCTTTATATTTTGCCCATTCTAATTTACCCTGGCTTTCTATCCTTTTTAAATCAACCACGGCTTTTTTAAAAGCAGCTGTTACATCATCTGCCAGGTTTTCTTTTTGTGTGGTTTCAATATTATCAATAAATTTATAAGCAGAATCTCTCAGGATGCCGTCCAGCAGCGAACTTTCAAAAGGCCGCAACATTACTTTGGGAGCGTTTGCATATTCATCATCATACACTACATGTTCAAAATAATCCCAGGTTATATCAAAAACAGTAGGCCCTTTTGCAGCTACCTCATTATTTAGATCCCAGCTTTTAAGTATCTCAAAATATTTTTTTTCATCGGCATCTAATTCATCCAGTTTCATGTTTTTTAAAAATACCGGCCTGGCAGCTTCTGCAAATACATCGTAATTATTTGTTTGCAATGCCATCATATCTTCTATGGTAATATTTTCCATCGCAGCCAATTTCCGGTTAATGATCTGGCCACGGTAAGGAGGATAGTTTCTTCCCAAATAATAAGGATAAGTAGTATCTGCAGGTTTTTGATTGGCACTGCTGATAAAGCCTCTTTCGGGGTTGTATTGCATGGGTGTTTCATCCATCGGAATCATTCCCTGCCACATAAAACTGCTATCTGTTCCCGGCATTACAAAGTCGCCCTGCCCTTTCCATTTAGCAGGCCAGTTGCCCTGCGTACGAATGGCAATGTCTCCATCTTTGCAGGCAAAGGCACAGTTTTGACCGGGGTTTTTAAGATGAAGTGCAGCAACTGAATAATCTGCATAATTTTTAGCATGATTTAATTGAGTAAAAATTTTGAGCTCATTGCTAGGGTCATGCGCTGTCCAACGCAAGGCGTAACAGTTGGTATTGGGCGCCCTGCTGCCGCTAAAACTCTTGTCATACATCACAGGCCCAAACACGGTATAGGCAACCGTATCCACGTAGGTAAGGCTATCTTTAATTGCAATTTTTTCAATACGAAATTCTGTTTGTTTCCATTCGTTGTTAAACCAATATTCTTTACGGGTATCATCCTTAAATTTTATTTTGTAATAGTCCTTTACATCTCTGCCACCGTTGGTAAACCCAAAAGCGCAATGTTCATTAAATCCAATAATTACACTGGGCGCTCCCGGAAAGGTAGCTCCATAAGCACTAAAAGTAGGGGTACTCAATTGCATTTCAAACCAAAGCGAAGGCAGGTTTAAACCCAGGTGTGGATCGTTGCATAAAATGGGTGCGCCGCTTTTTGTTTTCTTTCCACTTACCGCCCAATTATTACTTCCATTGCTTCTATCCGGTTGTAGTTTTTCTAATGCCAATAATTCTTTGTTATCTAGATAAAGAGAATCCATATTCAACGGTGCTTTTGCTACAACTTTTGGAGCGGCATATATTGTTCCCTTTGAGATAATAGGGTTTAAAGAATCCTGCTTTTGCGGATACAACAAATCAAAGTCTTCTTTACTGAAATAATTTTTGGCATTATTCATTTCAAAATCATCATCATGGCCGGATAAATCGTACGACATATATTTAAGGAACAAAGCAGTCTTTAAATTGCTCCATTGTTCTGGTACGTAGCCAATCAGTTTGTATTCAAGTGGCAACTGACTTTCTTTCATGGAATTGATGTAGGCGTTTACTCCGGCAGTATAGGCGTCGCAACTGGCTTTGGTTTCCGGATCTTTTTCCATTTCTTTTAATGCAATTTCTGCAGCGTATCCCATACCTAACCTTCTAAATTCCCTGTCATGATTGAGTGCTTTTGCTCCCACAATTTCACTAGCCCTGCCGGCAGCTGCATGAGTTTGCAGTTCCATTTGCCAAAGGCGAAATTTTGCATGTAAAAATCCCTGAACAAAATATACATCGTTCTCCTGCTCGGCAAATACATGCGGCACCAATCGTTCATCTAAATAAACAGCAACTTTACCTGATAGCTGGGGAAATTTTAATTGGGCAGAAAAATCATTTTCATCGTTTTCTGCATTTTGCCAGATACCATGTTGAGGGCTTAACAGTTTACCTAAAGGGGCAGGCAAAATTAATTTTGAATTCAACAATACTACAAGCCCCGTTGTAACAGCAGCTGCAAGAAAAGATGGCAAGATTTTCATAAAAAATTTTATGGCTGTAAATTAAGGAAATGCTTTGTATCGAAGCTAATTAGATTGATTATTTTTGAATCATGATTACAGAAAGCATTGATGTAAAAAATATACTGGGATTACAACTGCCTACAGACCCCCGGTGGGTAAATCTTGCGGAAATGCAGCTGGAAGAAATATTAACCGACCATGCCTATTGCGAACAGAAAGCAGCCACCACCTGCATTTCATTGATACAACGCTACCCCGACAGAACAGTAATGGTGGAAGAACTGGCGCCGATAGTTACAGAAGAATGGGGTCATTTTAGAATGGTGCTGGCAGAATTAAAAAAGAGAGGATTACAATTGGGCGAGCAACGCAAAGATGTGTATGTAAATAAACTGCTTGAGTTTCAAAAAAAAGGGGGCAATGCAGAAGATCGTTTTTTAGACCGGCTCCTTACCATGGCATTAATAGAAGCAAGAAGCTGTGAACGTTTTAAAAGATTAAGCGAAGGGTTAGACGATGTGTACATGAGAAATTTCTATCGCCGTTTTATGGAAAGTGAAGCAGGGCATTATACCCTTTTCATCAACTTATCAGAATTGTATTTACCCAAAGATAAAGTGCGCAAACGCTGGAAGGAATGGCTGGAATTTGAAAAAGAAATGATAACGAATTTAGAATTGAGGGGTGATCGGGTTCATTGAAAATTCTATTTTATTACTCTTTATAACAGGCAATTGGCTGATGATCGTTTACACAAAAAAGTTATTGTTGTCCTACTAATTTTCCGAAGTCACAGCTACGCCTGTATGACCTCACCCCAACCCCTCTCCAAAGAAGAGGGGCTAGAACCATTAAGCCGTAAGTATTTTAGCGTTATGGCAGAACTTTAGTAGGGTAGTAGTAAAAAAATATCAGGCGAAATTACATGGGTAACTAAAATAGCATTTACTGAAACAATCTAATATGCAGGCAACAAATAATATTCTCCTCATCAGGCCAGCCAACTTTAATTTTAATTCAGAAACGGCTATATCAAATGCCTTTCAACAAATACTAATTGACAGCGAGGATAGTATTCAAAAAAATGTGTTGAATGAATTTGATGCATTTGCAAAACAAATCGCATCAAAGGGAATAAACGTTACGGTAATTGATGACACTGCATTTCCACCAAAACCAGATGCCATTTTCCCCAATAACTGGGTATCCTTTCATGCAGATGGAAAGGTGATTCTTTATCCAATTTGTGCAGCCAACAGAAGGCCTGAAAGACGAATGGATATAATAGAAACCCTGAAAGAAAAATTCATAATCAAAGAAGTAATTGATCTCAGTTTTTACGAAAAAGAAAACCGGTTTTTAGAAAGCACCGGGAGTATCATTTTTGATCATGAAAACAAGATTGCTTACGCCTGTTTATCACCCCGTACAGATAAAAATATTTTTATTGAGGTTTGTGCTTTGCTGCAATACAAACCAATTTACTTTACTTCTACAGATAAAAACGGACAGGCAATTTATCATACCAACGTAATGATGTGTATTGGCAGCAGGTTCTGTGCCATTTGCCAGGAAAGCATAAAGGACTTGCAGGAGAAAGAAACAATTTGTAATTCACTCAGCAATACTGGTCACCAAATAATTGACATCAGTTTTGAGCAAACCAACAACTTTGCCGGCAACATGCTGGAGCTGTCAACCGGTGATGAACACAACATACTGGCATTATCACAAACTGCCTATGACAGTTTGCATATTGAGCAGAAAACTATACTTGAAAACCTGGTGGAATTGGTTCCACTCACCATTGATACAATTGAAACAATCGGTGGTGGAAGTGCAAGATGTATGATTGCAGAAATATTTCTTAAACAGAATGTAACATGATAATATTGTTGATCGTTAAATACGATTGCTGATAGTTGCTATCCTTGTTCTTAAAATTATTATTAAAACAGTTTCCATAGGAAGTTAACCAAAAAACATCCTAAACATTTCAGCTTCATCATCATAAGCATCATTGTCTCTTTCCTTTTTCCAAAGCTTTATCATTCTATCAACATGCTTCAATGCTTTATCACTTTTAAAATCCACAATATCTTCTTCAAATGATCTGGCAGTTGCCAATTCCATATTTACCTGCTGTTGCACTATTTCTACCGGTTTGGCCTGAATTACAGGACCAAATTGCTCAACTAATACAGCATATTGAGGTTGCTCAAAAATCGATTGTTTTTCATACACAAGGTTACTCACTTGCTCTTTTAGCAACTGCAGGTAAACTGATAGTTTATCCTCTGCTAAAGTCTCAAGATGACTACTTTCTTTGTATATCCATTTTAATTCCAGCGAGAGCAAGGCATGCAGATCTTTAGACTCGTAAGCACTCGTTAGTTCTTTCATCAAAATTTCCTTTGCCACCTTTTTTTCAGCATCCTGCTCCAAATCAGGATGAAATATTTTTGCCAGTTGACGGTAAATACTGCCAATATTTTTTTGCTTGGCATCCTGCACAGCCTGTTGTAATTTTTCGTATTCCTCCTGTTTAGCCGATTTCTTCTTTTTTGCTTTTCGCTGATTTCTTTTTTCTTCCTGTACGGCTTCCTCCATTTCAATTTGCTGTTGAAATTCTTCTAATTTAGCAGCCATTGCAGCTTCGTCCGTCACATCCAGTCCCTCGGTATCCATCTTAAAATTAGCGAACATAGCTTTCATCTGTTCAGCCATCATGTCAGCTTCTTCCTTCTTTACCTGCTGATAGCTAATACCATTTAATGCAGAAAAAATATCCTGCAATTCTTTGGATGGTTCGGTTGTATGTTGTGCAAAACTTTCGTCCAAATGAAAAAGCAGCACCTGCTTAAGATGGCGCTGGTTGGCCTTGGATAGTTTTTTACTGCGATAGATTTCCCACAAGGTGCTTATCAGTTTATTCCTTGCTTCCAGTACTTTAAGCTGTGCCGGATAAAGTGCGGTGGCATACATTTTTAAGGCAGCATCAAACTGCAAATTTTTTCGCTCAATTTCTTTATTCAGTTTCTCAATTTTCTGCGTTAATTTATTAAATGCCAGTTGATTTTTGGAGAGTTGCTTTTTTGTTCCGCCACGGATATTTAAACTCGTGTTTTTAGGTGGATTGATATCATCAAATAGTGTTGCTTGCATCAAACTGATTTTAAAATTTTAATAATCTTTCACGAAACCGAATCATTTATGGGAAGCAAAGAAAGTGTTTTTTTTAAGCAATTTACCGGGAAAATTAAACCCTGCTTAATATGCTAAAATGAAGGTATTCCTCTTCTAGGTTAAGGTAAGGATGACGACTTTTTAATACCACCACTTTTTGCAAATTTGCCTGTAGAAATTTCTTGTGAGCCTGTGATGAAGGATTGAATGCTTTGTGATTTTTAGCCACATTAATAATATTAATTTCCTTCATCAATTGCTGAGAAGTTTCATCAATACAGGTTGCAATAAATTTTTCCCACACATAATTGGTGGCGGCATAATTGGGGTGAACCATATCCTCTGCATAAAAACGATAATCCCGTAAATCATCTATCACCAATTCGTATGCAGGAAAATAAAATAACTGCTGGTGATTATCTGCCAACTGATGAATGGCCTGAATCAACGTGGCTTTGCTTCGATTGTTTTCTACAAAACCATCCCTTAAATGCCTGACCGGGCTAATAGTGAAAATAATTTTAACAGCCGGATTAAATGCAAAAATTGCTGACAGTAATTTTGAAAATGAATCCACTATCTCATCAGAACTTAATAATCTTTTAATGAATTTATCGGTAGGTACTTTGTGGCAGTTGGCAACAACTGTGCTACCATCGCCGCCCTCGCTCCTGCCCCTGCCCCCATCCCCTGAAGGGGAGCCAAGACGTTCATAAACAAATGCGGAGCCTACTGTAATCATCAGCCAGCCGGAAGTTTTTAATGCATGATGTGCTGCCTGTTGCGAATTGTTAATCATCTGCAGACAACTTGCTTTATCCGGGTGAGAAAACCGGCTGTGGTGCTGCCAGCTGTTCCAACATTCGTTTTGGTAAAATAAATCTGCTTCGGTGTATTGCCTGTTCTCGATATAGGAATGTAATGATTGTATTATACTGCTGGGGTTAAATAATATACCATTTGGATTTTCCAACACCGAAAACTTCAACTGCTTTAATTTACTCCCGATATTTTCTGTAAAGCAGGAGCCAATCAGTAACAATTGCTGCTGGTGATTTATCTTTTGTTCAAATGGTTTTGGGGTAAATTCTAATCTGAATTGCATGCTACTTTTTAATCTGATTATACAAAAATTTCTGACGCCATTCGGTTGCATCTTTCAAGGGCTAACAAATCTATTCCACTCAATAAATTTTGCTGCATAAAATAAGGTATCATCAACTCTGTATCCATATTGCCTACCAATACATCGTCTGCCATCGGGCAACCGCCAATGCCTTTTAATGCGCCATCAAATCGTTTGCAGCCTGCTTGCAATGCAGCATCCACCTTAGCTTTCCAGTTA
>JAYTTM010000385.1:0-6672 GCA_043745055.1 Chitinophagaceae bacterium
TAATGGAAATGTAAAGTATGTTGTTCGCAGCTCTTATTGGAATATTCCTGCCAGTATTATGAAAAATGAAAAGCACCCTGGCATCAGGCGCAAACCAAAATACCTTGCCCAGCACAATATGGAATGGAATGGAAATCAGAAAAGGAAAAAGCCCGGACTAAACAATTCATAAGGACTACTGAAATTTTTATTCCCCAATAGCCATAACATCTATTTGCATGATTATTCCGCTAAATCATTATTTAACGAAACCAACAGGGCATTTAGCCACGGTTATGTAAGGATGGCAGAACCAAAACAATTAGTCAGCTACCTGCTGCGAAATGATTCAACATGGAACGATGCAACCATTACTGCCGCTATGGAAAGTGGTTTTGAAAAAACAATAACGCTAAGGAAAACCATCCTCGTTTTTATTGCATACTTCGACAATTGGGTAGATAAAAATGGAAAAATAAACTTTAGAAAAGATGTTTACAGCAGGGATAGCCGTATGGCTAAATTAATGATGAATAAACCATAAAATTAAGATTTTTAAACAACGCATTGTTTTTTTGATTATTTCATTACATTTGTATAGTCTTAATGATTATAGTGTTTCGTCGTTAGCTGATAGAATTCTCCAAAGTAACTCTTCTCAGTTCATTGTACCTGCTAAATCATTTGGGTTTTTATTAATTTTAAAACAGTTTTTACAATGAACATTTACGTAGGAAATCTTAGTTGGAACATGACCGACGAAGACTTAAGCAATCTCTTCACCCAGTTTGGTACCGTTACTAGCGGTAAAATCTTAAAAGACAAAATGAACGGCCGCAGTAAAGGCTTTGGTTTTGTTGAAATGGAAGATGAAGAAGCAGCCAAAGCTGCTATCGCTTCTTTAAACGAAAGCGAAGTACAAGGCCGCAAATTAATCGTTAACGAATCTCAACCACGTCCTGAAGGATCTGACTTCAAGAAGCGTAGTTTTGGTGGTGGAAGTGGCGGCGGTGGCGGCTACAAGAAGAGCGGTGGCGGTGGCTACGGCGGTGGTAGTGGCGGATATGGCGGTGGCGGCGGAAGCCGTGGTGGTGGTAGTCGTGGTGGATACGGCGGCGGCGGTGGCAACAGAAGCGGCGGCGGCGGTGGATACAACAAAGACTATTAATCAATTCTTTAATAATAAATTTCAAAAGTCCCTCCATTTAGAGGGATTTTTTTATGCCTATTATTTAATTTACCTGTTGCTATATATATACCCAAAAGATTTTGTTGTTGTTTTTTAAACACTAACTATTTTTCAAAAAAAAAGCATTTTCAAATATCAAATTAATCAAAACCAAATGCTCCCTGGTAAATTAAAATTGAAAGAGCCCACTACATTTAAACCGGGTAATTACTTAAATATTCAGGTTATAATATTTCACTACTGTCCGGTAGTTTTTTAAAATAATGATTGTTGATTACTAATATTTATAGTATCGTCTTTTTCAAACAATTTTTTGATGGCTGTTTTTTCAAATAAACTGATGCTTAGTATTTGTAATATTTGATTCATACTTGGTTTGAGATTTAATTCCTTTTTGAGAATAGCGATTATTAAGTAGTCACATACTGCAATCCATATTTGTACCTTAACTGCATTTTCATTATTGCCATAAAACTTTTTAATCCGCAAATTTTGCTTAATCCATTTAAAAAATAATTCAACATTCCACCTTTCTTTATACAATCTGGCTATCGTAAAAGATTTGACAATAAGATTTTTGGTCAGGAATATTAATTTCTTTCCGGTCTCCTTGTCAACATACTCAATTGTTCTAATTATTTTAGGATACCCTTTCGCTGTATAGTAGCCTGTTAATTCCACCAGTTCATCTTTTATAATTCCGCTTTTGATAGCTCCCTTTTTTATTTTAATTACAACGTAGGCCATATTTACTTTAGCCCTTGTTACAAAAAAAGCTTTTTCCATTTCAATTCTGTACAACCTTTTGTATGATACATACCCTTTGTCTAAGAGATAGTATGCGCCTGGCTTGTAATTGAGTTGATCCAGGATCTTAACATCATGCACACTGCCATCCGTTATGCTTATAAACTCAGGTATAGAACCATCTATATTTAAAAGCACGTGCATTTTAACTGCACTCTTTGTCGTTCGGAATTTTGCCCATTGAAAAAGCTGTAGGCATAAATCAATTGTTGTACTATCAAATGCATAAATTATTGTTTTTAATTCTTCACATAATTTATTGTCATCTTTATAAAGAGGCAACGCCTTTTTGATTAAAACCTGTGCATAGTCAGCATATATCCTCCAGTCTCTATCTTTGTTGGCATCTGACAAGGTACTCTTTGTAACACGACTTTTAATTCCACAATGATATAATTTAGACCCTACACTTTCCAAGCAATATTCAATGTCTCTCAGACTTTCCCGATAACAGAATTGAGCAAAGCTCATTACTAGAAATTGCTCCCAGCAGGTAAAAGTTTTTATACCTAAATTACCTTGGTAGCGGCTGACACATAAATAAAATTCATACCAATAAACCGTTTCAAATAACTGTGCGAAAATATACTTACCTTGATTCATTGCTAAATCTAATAGCAAAAAATCGACTTTTAATTCAAATCGTCAAATAATTAAAACCACCAAAAAGTATGATATCACTACGTTTTATCACTTTTAAAAAAAAATCTACCGGACAGTAGTGATAATATTTATATAGTTTTAGCCGCTTCCCAACCAATGATAACTGCTTTTCTGGTAGGCCCCCACATATATCCTCCAAACAATCCTGTTGATTGAATAACCCTGTGACACGGTATTAAAAACGCTACCGGATTGCTTCCAATTGCAGTGCCTACAGCCCTTGAAGCAGTTGGTTTTTCAATAGATGCTGCAATATTTCCATAAGTAGTCAATTGACCCATCGGTATTTTTAAGAGTGTTTCCCAAACTTTCAACTGAAACCCTGTTCCTTTTAAATGCAATTTTATTTTCTGAAGATGTTGCCAATCTTCTGTAAAAATATATAATGCCTGTTGTTGAATAAGATCAACCATTTGTTTAAAATGTGCATTTGGAAAATGTTGCTGCAAATCGTTCCAGGCATTTTGCTCTTCTTCTCCAAAAGCCATATAACATATACCTTTAGCCGTTGATGCAACCAACATATTCCCAAATGGAGTTTCTGCAAAGCTGTAATTAATATAAAGATTTTGGCCTCCATTTTTATATTCACCCGGCGTCATACCTTCAATTTTAATAAACATGTCATGGAGTCGCCCGGTACCGGACAATCCTGTTTCAAAGGCTGCATCAAACAGCGTTACCTGCTTACTTTTAAGCATGTACTTGGCATGTGCAACACTTATGTATTGCAGGAAATTTTTTGGGCTTACACCAGCCCATTCAGAAAATAATCGTTGAAAATGAAAGGGGCTTAAATTTATTTTTTCAGCAACCTCATCAAGGTTTGGCTGATCTTTAAAATTTTGTCTGATGTATTCAATTGCTGCCGCAATTCGATTGTAATTCAATTGTTCCTGCCCACTCATTGTATTTATTTTTGTGTAGCAAAAGTATCATCATCCTGGTAGTATTACAACCCGAAACTTGCGGTCGTTAGATTCCATCATTTCTTTAGTCCACAACAATTGGCACGAAATCACACATGCAAATAAAGAAATCACCAAAAATTTCGCCATCAATTGCGTACAAAATCCAACTTCACTTTTCATAAAAAGAATTCTACCTTTGTTGTCCCGATGCTTCCAGACTACCCACATAAAATATTTAATGATAAACGCTGCAATTATTTTTTGCTGATACTTGCATTGGCGATGGATGCTTGCCCCAATTCCTAAAGGAACTTTAGAAAATACAGGTTCAAAACTCTGCTTAAAGGAGCAGGTTTTAATAATCAATTACTTCTTATCATTCAACCTATTTTTAATGAAAACAACTACTTCGCAATCCAAAAAAAGCAATACAGTCACCAATGATTTTTTGCCATTGCAAGGCACCGATTATGTAGAGTTTTATGTGGGTAATGCCAAGCAGGCCGCTCATTTTTATAAAACGGCTTTTGGGTTTCAATCACTTGCATATGCAGGACCGGAGACTGGAATGAAAGACAAAGTTAGTTACGTAATTCGCCAGAATAAACTCACATTTGTTTTAACCACCGCATTAAAAACAAGCAACCCCATAGCCGACCATGTTTTTAAACATGGGGATGGTGTAAAAGTATTGGCGCTAAAAGTAGCTGATGCAACCAGTGCATGGGTTGAAACCACTAAACGTGGAGGTAAGTCTTATTTAAAACCAACTGTTTTAAAAGATAATGACGGCGAAGTAGTTTTAAGTGGCATTCACACTTATGGAGATACGGTTCATCTTTTTGTAGAAAGAAAAAATTACAAAGGATTATTTATGCCCGGCTTTAGAAAGTGGGAAAGCAGCTACAACCCAGCCGATACAGGATTGCTGTATGTAGATCATTGTGTAGGTAATGTGGGTTGGAACCAAATGAACCCGTGGGTGAAATTTTATGAAGACGTAATGGGGTTTAAAAATATTTTAACCTTTGATGACAATGATATTTCTACAGAATATTCTGCTTTAATGAGCAAGGTGATGAGTAATGGAAACGGTTATGTCAAATTCCCCATCAATGAGCCCGCTGAAGGTAAAAAGAAAAGTCAGGTAGAGGAGTACCTCGGTTTTTACAACGGCGAAGGTGTGCAGCATGTAGCCATTGCCACAAATGATATTGTAAAGACGGTAACTGAATTACAAAAAAGGGGAATTGAATTTTTAAACATACCGGCCATTTATTATACCGATGTGCTGGACAGGGTTGGGAAAATTGATGAAGACCTTGCCCCCTTGCAGAAACTAGGTATTTTAATTGACAGAGATGAGGAAGGTTACCTACTTCAAATCTTCAGCAAACCGCTGGAAGACAGACCTACTCTTTTCTTCGAAATCATACAACGTAAAGGGGCAAAAAGTTTTGGCAAAGGGAATTTTAAAGCACTGTTTGAAGCTTTGGAAAGAGAACAGGATGCAAGGGGAAATTTATAAAAAATTGAATATTGTTTTCGGCTTTTTGCCTAAACTCCGGATACGCCGTTATGACCTCACCCCAACCCCTCTCCAAGGGAGAGGGGCTAGAACCCTTAACCAGTAAGTATTTAATCGTATGGCAGCATTCTATGAAGAAAGTAGAGAAATATTTCAATTAGAAAATTGCCCTTACAGTTGCTCTTCCAATATGAACTGTCCGTGCCTCGCCTGGTTTGCGGCCGTCATATTGAATGGTCATTTCTATATTACCTGAAAGCCGTTTGGTAAACTCCAGGTTCCATAAATAATTTTTACCCGGCATTAATCCATCGAGTAAAATATAGCCCACTGTGGAGTTGGCCGAACCACCCGGGGCAAAAGAAAATTGTATATTGCTCAAAGAAAATCTTGCATTGATACTACTACTGGAAAGCACGTTATATTTAGCTTCCGTTGTAAAACTATTGGCAGTAGATTTTTCTAAATAACCAATCGTATTTTTCTTGTTATTGTATCCATAAGTTACTGTAACCCGCAATTTAGTACCGCTCACATAACTTAAAGATGGTTCAGCAATTTGCTGTTTAACCAGATAATTCCGGTTGCTGAATTTAGGGGTAATTAAATCGTTGTTTACCGACCTGAGTGTCCAATTGGTACTTATTCTTTTACTGATATTCCACCGCATTTTTAATGCAATGGCACGCTGGCTGCGGCTTTCTACGCCATAAGTGAGCAGCGACTTTCCGTTGCTAAGCACCTGCGTAATATCCAGTCCCCATTTAGGACTGGTTCGGTTAAAGAAAAAAGTATTTGATAAAAAGGAACTTAATGTGAGCAAACTGGTATCTTCCAATTGTTTGGCAAACGGATTAAATTGAATTGTACCCGAAGCAATATTTTTTTTATTGATTTGCAGAGAAGATGCCAAACTTGCTTTGGTAAACAGCTTTTTTATACCAACAGCTTTTGCACTTATAATTGCTTTAGGCTTTATCTCAACACTATAATTAAACTGCACATAATTGGCTTTTACATATTGGTTGGTTGGTGTATTTACCCGTATGTATTTCCGTTGATCTGTAAATAAAGCAATTTCAAATTCGTTTAGTTCTTTAATGCCGTTGTTGTTGTAATCAATCCATGTGTATTCGCCCTGGCCAGCTGGTACTTCTACAAAACTAAATTCCCTTTTTTGTTCCTGCCCTGCTCCAACTTCATACAATACATTTCCGGTTAAAAAACCCTTCCATTCATTTACAGCATATTCCGCTCTTCCTAATAATGTTTCATCTGCTTTTTGCCTGGAAATTGTTGAATTAATTAGCTGCAGTTTACGATAAGTAATATTCAATTTCAGCTGGTGATGTTCGTTGCTAAGTAGATCTGTAAAAAAATTAATATTATGACTTTTATCTGCAAGGATAAGTTTATCAACAACTGGATATAAATCGCTTCTTGTAAAGTAATTAACCCCCCATTTGTTCAATTGAGATTCCGGCGATTTTATGTATGCCTGTAATACGTTGAAGCCAAAACTGAATGGCACGAGTGTATCCGTTTGTTTGTCGGAAAGTTTGTTGTACTCACCTAGATAATTTACACCCACCAAC
>JAYTTM010000386.1:0-1832 GCA_043745055.1 Chitinophagaceae bacterium
TGGGGCGAAAAAGGATTCACTACCAATGAAAGAACCGGCATCAGACCAACCATTGAAGTAAATGGAATTTGGGGAGGCTACCAGGGCGAGGGCGCCAAAACAGTTTTACCCGGCAAGGCATTTGCAAAAATTTCTGCCCGGTTGGTACCTAATCAATCTTCAGAAAAAATTACCGCTAAACTGCTGGAATATTTTAAAAGCATAGCCCCGGCATCTGTAACCGTTAGTGCCTTTGAGCACCACGGTGGCGAGCCATATATGACACCCATTGACAGTAAGGCTTACCAGGCAGCAGCCAAAGCCATTGCCACCACTTTTGGAAAAGAACCCATTCCTGTTCGTGGTGGTGGAAGCATCCCTATTTGTTCTTTATTTGAAAAAGAATTAGGCATCAAAATAGTATTTATGGGCTTTGGTTTAGACAGTGATAACCTGCATAGCCCCAATGAAAAATTCAACCTGGAAAATTATTATAAGGGTATTGAAACGATACCCTATTTCCATAAATATTTTGCAGAGATGAGTTAAGAGAAAAATCAACCTTTAAGAAAAGCCGTGGTGATAAGCTACGGCTTTTTATTTTTGCAAAAAATCAGATATCTAAATAAAACATTTGTCTCTTTTCAAAAATTATATACATTTTTAAAGCTTTTTTTTTAATTTTTACATTAACTTAATATTAAATCAACTTTTATGTTAAATTAAAGTTACTAAAGCCATAATTTTACAATAACCAAAAACAAAATAATATGAGATTAAGTAAAATTGCGAGGGTAGTTTTTGCCCTAAGTTTAATTATTATTAGCCTTCAATTAAAAGCGCAGGTAACAACCGCTACTATCAGTGGCCAGGTAACCAATAATGAAGGTAAAGCCCTTAGTGGTGCAACTATAAAAATAACCTATGCAAATGCAGGTATCAATAAGGTAACTACTTCACAATCTAATGGTAGCTTTTTAGTACCTAACCTTAGGGTAGGCGGGCCTTATAAAGTAACTGTGAGTTACACTGGACTGCAGGAAAAAACTGAAGAAAACATAATGCTTGAGTTAGGGCAAAACTCCTATCTCGACTTTAAATTAGACACTAAATCGGTTGGGCTGGAAACGGTAACTGTTACCGGAAGATCAAAAATATTTGATAATAAGAGAACCGGAGCTTCTACTAATATTAGTTCAAAACAACTAAGGCAATTGCCCACTATATCAAGATCTGCAGATGATTATACCAGGCTTACTCCATCGGCATCTTCTACATTTAACGGAACTTCATTTGCGGGGAGAAACGGGCAATATAATAACTACTCACTCGATGGCGCTGTATTTAATAACCCATTCGGATTAGATGCGCCAACACCCGGCGGGCAAACAAGTTCACAACCAGTATCACTGGATGCAATTGATCAAATACAGGTAAACATAGCACCCTACGATGTAACACAGGCGGGCTTTACAGGCGCAGGTGTAAACACTGTAACAAAAAGTGGCACAAATACTTTTGCCGGAACAGTGTATGGCTTTTACCGCAACCAGGATCTTACAGGAAGTAAAGTAGATGGTAATAAAATTGTAGTTCCTAAACTTACACAATATCAAACTGGTGTTGCATTTGGTGGTGCATTAAAAAAGGATAAACTTTTTTATTTTGTAAGTTTTGAAACTGAAAAAAGAAATGATGCCCCCACTGGATTTGTTGCACAAAATGCAGGCAATCTTGGTAAATCAAATACATCCAGGGTATTACAGGCAGATCTTGATGCAGTAAGTTCAATTTTAAAACAAAATTACGGCTACGAGACCGGCCCTTACCAGGGATTTAACTATACACAAAAA
>JAYTTM010000387.1:0-6640 GCA_043745055.1 Chitinophagaceae bacterium
TAATTGATAATTGATAATTGATAATTGATAATTGATAATTGATAATTGATAATTGATAATTGATAATTGAAATTTTCAATCGGCAAATGTCGTATTTAATATTGATGATCTATCAGGCCATCGAACCTGCTAAACCTTTAACCTGCTAAACAACTAACCTGCTAAACCCTAAACTTTTCACCCACCTTCAACCGCTTTCAACCAGCTTAAACAATATTCAATAATATTCACCAACCTTCACTCATCATCAACTATATCAGCTTCTTCACTAAACTCTCCAGGTAATGTTCTTCAATATTAAATAAGGCTTTCAGTTCGTTAATTTTTTCCTGTATCAGTTCAGGTTGCTTGTTGGCTGTGTCGCTTTTGGTGCCTACAATCAGCACATTTTTTGGCGTATGTTCGGTGGATATAAATTCAAACACTTTTGTTTTGTACCCATGCATTTCCAGTATCATAGCCCGGATGCTGTCGGTAACAATTTCTGCCTGCCGCTCCAGTAAAATGCCATGTTTGGTTATGTTGGCCAAAGCGTTGGAAGGCTTCATCTGCCGGCGTATTTGTTTGTGGCAGCAAGGAGCACAAATAATAACACGGGCATTGGCTTGTATGCCTTTATATATGGCATCATCGGTAGCAGTATCGCAGGCGTGGAGTGCTATCAGCATATCAATTTCGCCCAATTCGGCATTGGCTATACTAACCATTTCAAAATGTAGTTGTTTAAAACCTGCTTCAATTGCAATAGCATTGCATTGCTGCACCAATCCTTCTCTTAACTCTATTCCTTTCACCATTGCGGGAGTACGCAGTTTGTGTTGCAGGTAGTCATACAATGCAAAAGTGAGGTAGCCTTTGCCGCTTCCCATATCAACAATGATAGGTGTATGATCAAATGCAAGATCTTTAATAATACCATCGATTATTTCAATGTAATGATTGATTTGCCGGTATTTATCCTGCTTGTCTTTTTTTACTTCGCCTGCCGCCGTGGTGATGCCCAATGCATGCAGGTAAACGTTATTGGCAGGTTGAATGTTTCGGTGCTTTTGTTTATCGTGGGTTTGTATGGTAACTTTTGTGGATAGTGATGCTGGCTTTGTCATCATTTTTACAACTCCTTTTTCATTGGTTGAAAAATGATAATCAGCATTGGTTGTAAATAAATCCGCATTAAAAAAATCCTGCTCAAATAATTTGACTACTATCGGTAAGCCTTCCGAAACTGAATAATTTTTGGTAACCTCATTGGTAGGGTAGCGGTACACAAAAGATAATTTGTTGTCTTCCTTGAGGGCAACTAGTTTTATTACGATGTTTTTTAATTCAGCAGTTTTATTTCTTTTATTTCCTATCACCATTTTTATAAATGATTGCTGAGAGATGCCTGATTGAACCTGCTGAATTAATGATGGTATGGTTAGTGACATGGATTGACTGATTTTAAATATTTAATACACTCTCTTTTAATACAGCAGGGTAACAATCTAAAACTAACTGCAAGTTGTTTTATAGATGAATTTACTTCCTGCAACTGAATGCAGTATTAATTTTAACACTGCAAAAGTAAATGAATATGAGCTTGAAGTGGCTGCTTTTGGAGTTTCATTTTGGGGCATTTTCACCAATAAAACGGGGAGTGAGCTTTTTTAAATTTCAATGTGTGTATCAGACTTTGTTATTTATTGTTAATATTTTATTTCTTTTTTTACATCCACTAAAATGCCTGAAAAATCGTTATAGGTTAATGAACCTATTAATCAAGGATTTTTAAGTGAAAATTAAATCTATTATCTGGCGTGCTTTATTTGTTACAATTTTATTAAGTTATGTTGTTCAAAAGGCGGTGGCATTAGACAGTATTGCTGTTGTACGCCATGGTATTGCAGATTTACGATTGCAAAAAGGATGGGGAAAGCCGCTGGCCTTAAATGGTACCTGGGCTTTTGCCTGGAAAAAGTTACTCAATCCCGATGAGGTAAAAGAATTTACTACATATACTGAATTCCCAAAACTCTGGAACAACAATGTGGTGGATGGTATTACACTTACCGCACAAGGTTATGCCACTTATGGTCTTACCATCTTGCTTCCGCCAAAGTATAGTCCATTGGCGCTGTTTCTGCCGGATGTTTATTCTTCTTATAAATTATTTGTGAATGGAAAAATGCTTGCAGCAAATGGTAAACCGGACAATATCCCTCAAAATTACAAACCCCATTGGGGACCTAAAACCATAGTAATACCTACTGGTATCGATACTTTACAGCTAATATTTCAGGTTGCAAATTTTTCTCATTCCAAAGGTGGTCCTAATCTTAATATAATAATTGCCGAAAGTGAATACCTGTTGTTAGAAAAAGACCGGAATATTGCCAGTGATTTTTTATTGGCCGGGTGCCTTTTTATGGGGGGGCTTTTTTTCTTTGGTCTATACAGGTTTGGTTCAAGGGATAAGGCTACTTTGTACTTCTCGCTTTTTTGTATGCTGTACAGTTACAGGATGATAGGAAGTTCCTTTTATTCCCTGCATGCCATCTTACCCAATTTAAATTGGGAATTGACTATCAGGCTTGAATACTTTACCCTGTTTGGAAGTATTTTTTTATTCATTCAATATGTGCGGAATCTTTATCCGGAGGATTTTTACAAACCAATATTAAAAGTTCTATCGTTTATCTGTTTATCGCTGGTTGCTTTAACACTTGGTACACCTGCAACAATATTTACACAAACCATTAACCCGTTTTTGTTGCTGATGTTTTTCTGTATTGGATATTTTATGTATGTTTTTATCAAAGCCTATGTTAAAAGAAGGATTGCTGCTCAATATGCATTAATAAGCATCGCAGTTTTAATGTTTATTCAACTAATTATTAATCTTGAATATTTTGGTATTATTATTCCATCTAGATTGATATTGTTTATTGGCTATGTGTCCTTTTTCTTTTTGCAATCACTCATATTATCTTTCCGGTTTGCTTACACCTTGCAGATGGCCCGAAAACAGGCAGAGCAGGGGTTATTGGCTAAAAGCGAATTTTTATCTACCATGAGTCATGAGATTAGAACACCATTGAACTCTGTTATAGGTATGAGCAACCTGTTGTTGCGCAACAGGCCAAGGGAAGACCAACGGGAACAATTGGATGTATTGCAGTTTTCGGCACATAATTTATTATCTATTGTTAATGATATTTTAGACTATAATAAAATTGAAGCTGGCAAAATTCAATTGGAAAGTATTGATATGGATCTTGTTGAAATATTGAAAAATATTGTGACAGGAGCTGCAAATATTGCCGATGAAAAGGGTGTTGGAGTACGACTTGAGGTGGATAATAATTTTAATTACATGGTTACAGGCGATCCTACAAGATTTGCCCAGGTGATCAACAACCTGGTTGGCAATGCTATAAAGTTTACAAAAGATGGAGAAGTATTGGTGGACTTACAATTAAAACAAAAATCTGGCAATAAAGTAACCCTTTTATTTACCATAAAAGATACCGGTATTGGTATTGCCAAAGAAAAACAACACCTCATTTTTGATCGGTTTACACAAGCAGACTCCTCCACCTCCAGGAGTTATGGCGGTACAGGCTTAGGGCTGGCTATTTGTAAAAAAATACTGGTAATGCAAGGTAGCCATCTGATGCTGGAAAGTGAAGTGGGTAAGGGTTCTTCCTTTTATTTTACCCAAACGTTTGAGATATCTTATAAGCCAGTTATAAAAAATAATCTCTATGAAAAGGTATCAGCCCTATTGGATAAACCCTTAAGCGGTGTAAATATTTTATTGGTAGAAGATAACCAGATTAATGTACTGGTAGCCAAAACATTTTTAGAAAGTTGGGGCGCCAGCATTGATGTAGCCGAAAACGGAAAGGAAGCCATTGATTTATTAGACCTGAGCAGGCATCAACTGGTATTGATGGACTTACACATGCCGGTGATGGATGGTTTTGCCGCTATTAAAAAAATAAGGGAAGATGGAATAACAATTCCCATTATTGCACTTACCGCCAGCCTGCCTGCCGAAATAGAATCGTTGGTTAAAGGCCTTGCCATAAACGATTATGTACTAAAGCCTTTTGTGCCGGAAGAATTATATAAAAAAGTGTTTTACCAAACTATCGTCTTCAAAAAAGATTTGAATCCGGTGCATTAATAAGGTAACAGCATTATTTTATTTTCCCTTTTATTTCCTGCAATTTTAGCAATGCTTCCACTGGTGTTAAGCGGTTTATATCTACAGCATTCAACAAGGTTCTTATTTCTTCAAAAGTTGCAGAGTGTGCATCAAAAATACTCAATTGAACTGTAGGTGCGGCAATCTTTTTCATGGTTTCATCCATAGTTGAAGTTTGTCCTTCGTGGGTGCTGTTGCGGCTTTCTTCCAGTTGTAATAATATTTCATTCGCCCTGTCAATCAGGCTGGGCGGCATTCCTGCCATTCGGGCTACATGTATACCAAAACTATGCACACTGCCACCGGGCGCCAGTTTGCGCAGGAAGATTATTTTATTGCCTACTTCTTTATTGGTAACATGATAATTTTTTACACGGGGCAATTTGTTTTCCAGTTCGTTCAGTTCATGGTAGTGGGTGGCAAACAATGTTTTGGGCTGTGCATGACTGTTATGAAGGTGCTCCACAATACTCCAGGCAATACTTATGCCATCGTAGGTAGAAGTGCCACGGCCAATTTCATCCAGCAATACCAGGCTGCGGGGTGTAATGTTGTTGATGATGCTGGCCGTTTCATTCATCTCCACCATAAAAGTACTTTCCCCGCCACTCAGGTTATCACTTGCGCCAACTCTTGTAAATATTTTATCTGTTAATGGAATTTTTGCATCACCCGCCGGAACAAAACTGCCAATATGAGCCATCAACGTAATCAATGCAGTCTGCCGGAGAATGGCACTTTTACCCCTCATGTTGGGCCCGGTTAAAATGATGATTTCCTGTTCCGTCGGGTCGAGGTAAATATCATTGGTAATGTAAGTTTCTCCTGCCGGCAAATTGCGTTCTATCACCGGATGCCTGCTGTCTTTTATGTCAAGAATATTATTATCCTGCAACAACGGTTTTTTGTATTTGTATTGCAAAGCATTGCCTGCAAAACAAGTAAGGCAATCCAAAATCGCCATCACCTGCCCGTTCACTTGCATGGGCGCAATATAATCCTGCAATTCGTTCAGCAGTTTTTCAAAAAGCGTTAACTCAATTTGTAAAATTTTATCCTCGGCACCAACAATGGTTTCTTCATATTCTTTCAATTCTGGTGTAATGTATCTTTCAGCGCTGGTAAGGGTTTGCTTGCGTATCCAGTTGGCCGGCACTTTATCTTTGTGCAGGTTAGTTACTTCTAAATAATAGCCAAACACATTATTAAAACCAATCTTAAGGGATGAAATTCCGGTAGCCAATGTTTCCTTTTGTTGCAGCTCTACCAGGTAATCTTTTCCACCGCTGGAAATTTTCCTAAGGGCATCTAAATTAGCATCAATGCCTGCAGCAATCACCCCTCCTTTGCTCGCTGCCACCGGTGGGTTTTCACTTATTTCTCTGCCAATTTTTTCTACCATGTATTTGCAAGGATTCAGTGCATCACCCAATCTTTTTAAATAATCATTACCATCAGCTTCGCTTATTTTTTTGATTGCTTCTACCTGTTGCAAGCCCTTGGCAATTTGCAAAACTTCTCTTGGGTTTACTTTTTTCAGTGGTACTTTACTCACCAGTCTTTCTATGTCTCCGGCCTGTTTAATGTGCTGCGTAATTTTATTGCGGATGTCTGTTTCTTTAATAAAATATTCAACCAAATTCAGCCGCTCATTTATTTTGCTGATATCGTTCAACGGCATTACCAGCCAGCGTTTCAGCATACGGGCACCCATAGGGCTGGCTGTATTGTCCAGTACTTTCAGCAAGCTGTTGCTGCCATCAGCACCGCCCAGTAATTCCAGGTTGCGAATGGTAAAACGATCCATCCATAAATGCTCATCTTTGTCAATTCTTTGTATGGTGCTAATGTGCCCGAGGTTGGGATGTTCGGTATCTTTTAAATAATGCAAAATGGCTCCGGCCGCAACTATACCTGCCGATAAATTTTCAATACCAAAACCTTTAAGGCTATGCGTACCAAAATGTTTCAACAAGCTTTCGGTTGAATAAGCCTCTGCAAAAATCCATTCCTCCAATGCGTAGGTAAAAAATTTAGTGCCAAAATATTCCTTGAAATGTTTTTGCTGTTGCCGCTGAAAAATTACTTCAGCAGGTTGCAGACTCTGCAATAATTTATCAGCATATTCCCTGTCACCTTCCGCTACAAAAAACTCACCGGTACTGATATCTAAAAAGGCGATGCCAATAACGTCTTCATCAAAATGCAAAGCCGCTAAAAAATTATTACTGTTATGCTCCAGTAGTTTATCGCTAGTAGCAACGCCGGGTGTTACCAATTCTGTAACACCTCTTTTCACAATACCTTTTGCCAGTTTGGGGTCTTCTAACTGATCACAAATAGCAACCCTATAACCAGCCTTTACCAGTTTGTGCAAATACGTATCAAGTGCATGATGCGGAAAGCCAGCCAGTTGAGACGAATTCTCATCGCCATTATTCCGTTTGG
>JAYTTM010000388.1:0-1824 GCA_043745055.1 Chitinophagaceae bacterium
TAGTGTCTGCAAGAAAACACCTCAAATTAATTTTTCATCACTAAATTTTTGATGATGCTCGCCTGTATGCAAGGGATTGTATATGTTTTTTTGTTATAAATATTGACTTAAGTAAATATTTATAACAAAATGATAAGTTTTAGTAATGTTGGCACACACCTCTCCTTTGAGGGATATTTTTTTTATCCTTTTTGCAGTTTTAGGCTGCTTGTTTTAGTGCTGATCTTTCTTTCTCTATTTGTTGTCTATCTTGAGTTTGTAGCACATTCCCCAAGATATGCAGGTTGTAAGCTAACACACTCAATCCCACACAACGTTTATACCCTCGTAATCCTTTATCCACGCAGCGGTTTAGACCGTGATGTTCCAGCATATTAATATTACTTTCTACTGCACTGTGTGCGTTGCGTTTCACTTTAAAGATTTTATGACCTTCTCTTTCTTTGTCTTCTTTATTGTGTTTTCCTCTCTTGGGTAATACTACTTGTTTTGATGTGCCTGACAAGGTTAAGACTTCAAGATTATCCTTGCTCCAAAAACCTTTGTCAAAGCTATGACTGGCTATGAGGGTATGACTGAAATTTTTGTCTAGCCTTTCCTGTAATGGTTTTACCTGGGAAACATCTTTTTCTCCTTCCATTATTTTAGTGTCAATAATAAATTGATACTGATCTGTAGTAATAAGCAACAAGTGGCCCAGCTCCACTGGCTTATTCTTTTTTCCTTTGTTTATCCATTCGGTATGCGGTTCAAAAATGGAGTATATCTTTTCTTGCGAAGGAATGGCTTCTCCTTTTAATAACCGCCTTTCTATCTGATCTGAAAATTTCTTTACGTAGTCTATGTAATGGCGTAATACCACTAGCAGTGCAGCCACTTTGAGGGAGTTCGTGGACACGGCTTTTTCTATATGCTCACATCGCTCTTGCAGGGTCGCCACCTGTTGCAAATATTCTTTGACAGCCTCCTTCTTTTGCTTTTCGTTTTTTCCGGCAAACACTTGGTGTGATGCCATTCTAAATTTACTTTTAATAGTCTTGCGAATATGTTTAACCTTTCGCCAGCCTACAAGGGAAGTTTCTTCTTTTATGGCTTTTACTGTATCCAAACATTTTCGCGAACTATCCCAAAGCAAATTTAAATCGGTAGGGAAATGAACATTAGTTTCCAGTGCATAACTGTCTGTTTTTAGCTCAAGTACCATTTTTTCCTGATCTTTTTTTTTGAGCAGTTCATGTCCGGCCTCAACAACCAGTTGATTGATTTCCTTAAGCAACTGTTCGTCTATCTGACTTACATTGTCTATGATGCTTTGATAGGCAAACTCAATTTCAATAGCGTGAAATTGAGTGCTATAAACACCCAGTATCTTGCGGATAAGAGCATCGTGGTTAGCCATTAATTCCAATCTATCCCAGTTTGTATTCAGCCCATGACGAATCACTGCCATTACTAAAATATGCCACAGGTCCATACCTTTCCGGCCCGTTTTCTTTTTTCCTTTGCATATCTTTTCCTCAAGCAACCGGAAAACCTTTTCATTTAGTGAGGGGGTGGTGAAAATATATTGCAGTCCTCGAAGTATGGGTGGAAGTTCATCTCTGCTTTTTAAAGGAAGTTGTACTTCTGCTATCGGTAGAATACCTAAATTTAATTGTTGATCAAATCGTTGGCGCATGTATTTTTTTGGCTCGAATAACTACCCAAAATTGAACAAAAAATCATTAAAATCAACATCTGTCCTAATTATTCGAAGGGAGATTTTAACCAAAAACCTCATCTGCTTTCGCAGTAGTGGATTAATTCAGTTTTCCTGCAGACACT
>JAYTTM010000389.1:0-6634 GCA_043745055.1 Chitinophagaceae bacterium
TATATTTTAGTAAGTGACTTTGAACGCTTTCGATTGTACGACCTTGATGAAAATACCCACCAGGAATTTAAACTAACAGACCTCATCAATTATGTAAACCTGTTTGGGTTTATTGCAGGGTATCAGAAAAGAACTTACAAAGAACAAGACCCTGTAAATATTGAAGCAGCAGAATTGATGGGCAAGCTGCATGATAAATTAAAAGCCATTGGTTACGATGGGCACCAGTTAGAATTGTATTTGGTACGGTTACTGTTTTGTTTGTTTGCAGATGATACCAGCATTTTTGAAAAGGGAATTTTACTGGAGTACATAGAATTAAAAACAAATGAAGATGGCAGCGACCTTGCTGCACATATCAGTCAGTTGTTTCAGGTGTTGAATACTGCAGAAGATAAGCGGTTTAAAAACCTCGATGAATCATTGGCGGCATTTCCTTATGTAAATGGAAAGTTGTTTGAAGAACAATTGCCCATGGCACATTTTGACAGCGACATGCGGCGCATTTTATTGGATAGCTGTTTGCTGGATTGGGGCAAAATTTCTCCTGCCATATTTGGTTCGCTGTTTCAAAGTGTGATGGATGAAAAAGCAAGAAGAAACCTGGGTGCCCATTACACCAGCGAAAAGAATATTTTAAAATTGATAAAGCCTTTATTTTTAGATGAATTGTATGGTGAGTTTGAAAAAGCCATCATCACCCCTTCAGGGGACAGGGGGCGGAAATTAAAAAAGCTACATGATAAAATTAGCAAGCTTCGTTTTTTAGACCCGGCTTGCGGTTGTGGCAACTTTTTAATTATTGCCTACAGGGAGCTTCGTTTGCTGGAACTTGATATTGTACATGCCCTGCTGAAAGGCCAGCAGGTAACCAGTGTAAATGATTATTTTTTAGTAGATGTTGACAAATTTTATGGCATAGAATACGAAGAATTTCCCAGCCAGATTGCACAGGTAGCCATGTGGCTGATGGACCATCAGATGAACCTGCAAGCCAGCAATAATTTTGGTGAATATTATAAACGTATCCCACTTAAAAAGAGTGCTACCATTGTACAAGGCAATGCTTTGAGGATTGACTGGCAGAGCCTGTTAAACAAAGACAGCACAGTAAATATTTATGCTGAAACAGCAAATGTATTTGAGTTAAATGAGCCTGATTTAGAATATCAAACTGTGAATGTATATGCGAAAAAAATAAATCAGGAATCTGGCGTAAACCCAACGCCAGTAAGTAGTTTTAGTTATGATTATATTTTAGGTAATCCGCCTTTTATTGGTTCAAAATGGTTGTCGGAAGAACAAAGGATTGACATGAACATTGTCGCAGGCAATGTTCCGAATTATGGGCTACTTGATTTTGTAACTGCATGGTATTTTAAAGCAGGTGAGTATATAAGAAAATTTGAAAAAACACAAGTAGCATTTGTTTCAACTAACTCAATCACCCAGGGCGAACAGGTTTATCCTTTGTGGACTTTTCTTTTAGAAAGAGGAATAAAAATAAACTTTGCTTATAGAACGTTTGTATGGACAAATGAAGCAAAAGGAAATGCAGCCGTTCATTGTGTCATTATTGGTTTTGCTATGTTTGATCAGGATTCGAAAAAATTATTTATTCAGGAAGGATCAGAAATAATTGAATTGAAAGCAAATAATATAAATCCCTATTTGATAGATTCCAAATCAATATTAATACCAAACCGGTCTAAGCCCATTTGTAAAGTATCGGAACTTGCAACAGGCAATAAACCAATTGATGATGGTAAATACATTTTTTCAGAAGAAGAGAAAAATAATTTCATTCAAATTGAACCCAAAGCAGAAAAATTTATTTTTCCATTTATAGGTGCTGAAGAATTTATTAATAATAAACGTAGATTTATTTTATATCTTAGAAATGTGCCGCCTGATGCTTTGCAACAAATGCCAAAAGTCAAAGAACGGATTCAAGCAGTAAAAGAATTTCGAGAAAGAAGCAGTAGTAAACCAACTCAAGCCCTCTCATTAACGCCAACATTATACCATACAGAAAATATTCCAGATAAGCCATTCCTTGTAATCCCACAAGTTTCATCTGTTAGACGAAAGTATATTCCAATTGGATATTTAAATCCAACCATTATTTGTAGTGATAAGTTAAGAATATTAAAAGATGCGACACTTTATGAATTTGGAATACTTACATCTGAAATTCATATGGCATGGATGAGAACAATAACAGGAAGACTCAAATCAGACTATCAATATTCTATTCTAAATGTTTACAATAATTTCCCATGGCCCGAAAACCCTAGCGGAAAGCAAAAAGAAAACATAGAAAAAGCAGTACAGGCAGTATTGGATGCAAGGGCTGTTTTTCAGAACCCCCTTTCGGGGGGCAGGGGGGCCAGTTTGGCAGATTTATATGACCCCAACACAATGCCGCCGGTGTTAGTAAAAGCCCATCAGGCGTTGGATAAGGCAGTAGATTTATGTTACCGCAGTCAGCCTTTTTTAAACGAAACAAAACGAATTGAATTTTTATTTGAGTTGTATGATAAGTACACGGCTGGGTTGTTTGTGAAAGAAAAGAAAAAAGTTAAGTAATGATATTTAGCGATAAAAATTTCAATAAGTGCGGTGACTTTTATTATTGCATTTATCTTTTAAAAATATTTTTTGACTAATGAAAGCAAAAAAAGATATGGAGCACAATTTGTTTAATGAGCTGTCGCAGCTTATTGAGCAAAGCCAACAGCAGGTGGTGGCGCAAGCCAATAGCACACTTACGTTGCTGTTTTGGCATGTTGGCAACCGCATAAATCAAAACATACTGCAAAACAAACGGGCAGATTATGGAAAACAAATTGTGCCGACAGTATCGGCACAATTGAAATCAAAATACGGTAAAAACTTTGAAGAAGGAAACCTAAGAAGAATGATGCAATTTGCTCAGCAATTCACTGATGAGCAAATTGTCGCGACAGTGTCGCGACAATTGAGTTGGTCGCATTTTCGGGAATTAATACCTCTTAAAACGCTGGAAGCAAAACTATTTTACGCCAATTTAGCAATTGCCCAAACACTGGGCATCAGGGATTTACGTAAACAAATTGCAGCCAAAGCTTTTGAACGGACCCATATTGCTAATTTACAGATTACTCACCATACCCCTGCATTGCACAATACATTTAAAGATCCTTACTTTTTAGATTTCCTGGGCTTGAAAAATACTTATTTAGAAAAGGATTTGGAGCAAGCCATTTTACGGGAACTGGAAACATTTATTTTGGAGTTGGGTAAAGGCTTTGCATTTATCGAACGGCAGAAGCGAATGATTATTGATGGCGAAGATTTTCATCTGGATTTACTTTTTTTTCATCGTACTTTAAAGAGGTTGGTAGCTGTAGAATTAAAGCTGGGCAGGTTTGAAGCAAAGCACAAAGGGCAAATGGAACTGTACTTAAAATGGCTGGATAGATATGAAAAGCAAAAGGACGAACTGCCGCCTGTTGGCCTGATACTTTGTGCTGAAAGCAGCCGTGAGCAAATAGAATTATTAGAGATGCACAAGGATGGAATTATGGTAGCAGAATATTGGACAGAACTTCCTTCAAAAAAAGAATTAGAACAAAAAATTCATTCCATATTAATAGAAACAAGGGAAAGAATGCAACGGCAAAAGTTGATTGAATAGCAGCCCTGTTTCAATTTCTTATAACTTAAAGTATATTTCGCTTATCGTCATTCAATTCATTATGAACCGTTTCGGATTTTTTATCACAGCCCATTACCTACCGTGCCATTGGCAAACTCCCTGTTGCTACTACGTTGTAATTTCTTTTATTTCTATTACCTGTTAGCAGTCTTTTTTAACCAAAATTTTTCTTCATCCGGTAAATTCGCCAGAAATTCCTTCATCTGCTCATAGCCTTTTTCAATTGTCTGGCTCCACTTTTTATCGTCAAGTAAACCAACTTCTTTTAAATCCATCTCAAAGTACAGCGACACTTTTGCTTTTGTATTTTCCTGTTTCTGGCGACTATTCAGCGTAAGTGAGTTTACTATCAACGAGCTGATGCCGGGAATGCTGTATTTTCTTTTACCTGTAATCTTATCCCATATCAACATGCCTGCGGAGGGTGTTTCGGTGTAGTCTACCTCCCTTGTTTCCAGGCCAGAGAGGGCAATTGCAATGATGTGCCGCACGGGGTAACGGTACATTGGCTCAATGGGCAGATTATCTACAACACCACCATCTACATGTAATTGCCGATCGATAACTACGGGTGGAAAAACGCCGGGAATTGCAATACTCGCCCTTATCATTTTGCTTATCAAACCCCTGTCGTGCACTTTTGTGCCCGAACTGGAAAAGTTGGTAGATACACAGTAAGAGTTTACCCATATATCTTCCAGTTCCGATTCACCAAACATTTCCTTTATAAAACCGGCCATTTTTTTACCCGACATGATGGATATTATGGGCCAGGAGAAGTCGTTTGACGTAAGCTTTTTTTTGGCCGAAGCTTCACAAAGCGCATTCACCTTTCGAGGATCAAAATCGTTGTGACTCATTCCTATGCCATAGAGGGCACCCGCACTGGTACCACCCAAAAAATCTACCTCTACACCAACTTCCAGCAGCGCCCGGATTGCACCTACATGTGCATACCCCTTTGCACCCCCACCGCCCAATACTACGCCTACAGCCCGGTTAGAAATAATTCTGCAAAAGCGCCGGATATCTCCTAAATGATTTTTTCGAATATGGATGTGAAGATTTACCATTCGCTTTTGCAGCCAACGGCTGGTTTGCTCAGGTAATACCGTTTGATTTTCATGTAAAAAAACAATGTATATTTTTTTGTTCAGGATACTTTGTGCATACAGGTTTTGTACTTTTTCAATCTCGTAGAGGTTGGAGTCTGCCAAAAACTCAGTGCCTACAATTATCAGGTCGGCAACAAGCAGGCATTGCCTGGACCATTCGGGTTGGGCATCGGAGCACACTAAAATATTGAGGCCTTCCTGCTGTTCCAGTGTATCAAAAATGCTGTTGTACTGTTGTGCAGGTTGTGAGTTATGGTCAAAAATCTGGATAGGAATACCACTTTCTTCCAGCGTTTTTTCAATCACATCTGTCCATGGGCTCAGGTCATGATCTGGCTGTAAATTTATGAGTGCAATATTTTTAGGCGTGCCGCTCATGTGTTGTTCTAAAATGTTCCTTCTTAATCGCTTGATTAGAAAACTTGTCAACATGCCGGCAAACGCCGGATTTTGAGAGACAAGGCTTAAATATTCCTGCTTGTTTATTTTAAGTACAATTGTTTTTCGGATGGCTAATACAGAGGCCATTCTTGGCTCGTTGGTAAAAAGGGCAAACTCACCGGTGGGTTCACCTTCTCCAATATCGCCTAATATATTCGTTCCGTTTTTATCCTCCATTACTACACGAAGCCGTCCGCTTAATACAACGTACAATGAGTTTTCAAGATCACCCTGATTAAACAAATACTCCCCTTCTTCAACCTGATGCTTTTCTCCAGCTTGCAGAATTTTACTAAGGGCCTCCTTGTCTAATTCTTCAAACAATTGGCCCAGAACATGAAGCTGGTGTAAGTTGATCTTTGCAATGTTGTCCAAGTAATAAGTTTTAAATTTATAAGGATTTTAAAATCCTTGAGTTATTCCGGAATGAGCCTATTCGTTTTCAGAGATGAGTGTGGCCATTTGTTAAGATAAGTTTGACAAGATAGCTATCTGGTTGTCAGTATTTCACCATTGACCATTGACCATTCACCATTCACAAATCAACACGCCAATCTCTTCTTACCATGATACTAGTAAATCTTTTTTACTTTCATTATTTTTTTAAAATCCTTGTCAAAATAGTAAGCTTCTTCTGTTTTTTTCTCACCTTCAAATTTATTTTTTATTAAATAAGCATGGGTAATTTTTGGGAGTTGCTCAGGTACATAAACTCTTTTGCCGGCATAAATAAAATCTTTTTTTGCTGTTGCGCTATCAAGTAATTGTTGTCTTCTTATTTTGTACAGCTCGTTGGAGCCGCCTGATGGGCCAGCAGCATTGGCCTGAAGTAATTGTTGTAAAATATCTGCCGAATCTTTCAATACCTGTATGGCTTTTAAACCATTAACATAACTGTCTGTTTCTTCGTAGGGTAAAAATGCCAGCTCCATAGTGCCGAAATTTAACGACTCGTAATTATTAAAATCCGGCAGGCTTGTTTTTAAATATTGGGTGATAAGCTCCTGAGCTTTATCGTCGTTAGTTTTTGCGCCACAACCGGCAACTGCTATTACCAGGAATAATAATATTTTCTTCATACAATAAATTTCCATCTAAAGTATAACAACTATTTCAACCACCCGATTGTATTTGAGAATTTATTAAAGAAGTAATAGTTTACTTTAGCATGCACATATTAAAAAGTTGAAATGGCATTTTGGAATAGATGGTTTACAAGTACTGCAACTTCCCCTAAAACTGTTGGTGAAATCAGTTTTAAAGACCGGTTTTCTGCACTCAGTAATTTGCCGGCTTTTTTTAAATTGGTTTGGCAAACAAGCCCCTTGCTGGCTCTTGCAAATGCGTTGTTACGATTAATTCGTTCAGCTATTCCGGT
>JAYTTM010000390.1:0-1819 GCA_043745055.1 Chitinophagaceae bacterium
ATGTAACTCCATTTAAACTGGTATTAATATTATCAAATTTGATTTCACATGTTGCTTTTACCGTGTTTATCTGAATGTATTTTTTACTGAATGGTTTCCTTAATAATTTCTAACGGCAAAGAAGTTTGTACCCAAATTTGACCGTGTATATGTGGATTGCTGCAGCTCATCAGATTAACCAAACAAACCCAACATTATAATCAGTATGTTCTCCTATAATATTTACACGGCCCGGAGAACGTGCAATTATTGAAGGCTGATGTTTATATCTTTCCTGAAAAGCCTTTTTAATTTTTGCTTTCATACTCAAAAATAGATTCAATTTTAAAAAAAAGGGGCAATTGAAATTGCCCCAGAATTACCAAAACTTGCTTGCCTATGAAACTCTTAAATATTTTTTGTTTAGTATTAAAAATAAGTACCCACAAAAGTGGTTACAGACTTAGGCTCAATATTGATGTTATCAGCACTGTTTACAGAATGGGCAAGGCTCTTAGAACCTGTTGTGGTATAGCTGTCCAGTTTGTTGCCGGTAATATTAATGGACGAACCCAGTCCATCCAGTGTAAACTTTTTAGCACTGTTGCCCATATTGATTACAACAATCACCATCTTTTTTGCAACTGCATCTTTATAAGTTGAAATCATAAATGAACTTGCCGCAGTTGCATCATCAATTCCATTGATGCTTGCTGAAACCCTCTTCATACCGGGACGGACAAACCGGGAGAAATTTCCCATGCACCAAAGTTGTTTTGAATCTGAAACAATACCATCATTTTTACAATTATTCACATTGATGTTGCCAGATGGGTCAGTGATATAAACTAAAGCATCACTATAATCATAAGGGCTTATTGTAAGCCACCACGACCAGGAATTCACATTTGCAAAAGCCAAATCATGATGAATTACTTTAGCAACATACAAGCCATAATCAATAGACGTGTTTTTTGGATAACCATTGTATTGTCCGCAGATGTCTCCTAAGATACCAAACTCCGTTTGCCAAATTCCCAGCGAAGCATCTATTGCATTTCTTTTATTTGCCAATGCGGTTCTTATATTAATCAAATTATTATCGGGGCAAGTGGTAAAGTAGCTATGGCCAGAAATTGATTTCTCTACATTGGGAACATTTCCAATGTAATTGGCAGAAGCTGTGTTGAACCAGTTATAAATCTGATCGCCTCTATCTCCTCCATACGCATCCGTAAGAAAATTCAATTGAGCAGCTTCGCCTAAAACAATTTTTGTTGCAGCACCTGCAGTTTGTAATTTAGGTCCTAACAATTTGGTTAATGTTGCTATTTCAGTATTAGTAGCTCCAGCGCCTTCCTGGCTTGCATTAGCGCCGCCCCAGTTCCATTGTGGTTCATTGAATGGACTTACATAATCAAAATTAAAATGACTGGATACGGTACTTAAAAAAGTTGCATAGTCTGGCATTTTACCTGCCTGTATATTAAACGAAGAACGCCCTGCACCATGCGCCATTCCATCAAGCGTCATACTTACAGGCGCAGAAACTGCAAACCCATGAACGTATTTTACATTCCTTGATTTGGCAGCATTTAAAAACCATTGTGCGCCCGTTTGTTTAGACCAATCGTAAGAGCCTGTACTGGTTAAAAAACACTCTTCCCTTCTCCATTCATCCGATATACCGCTGGCACTGCCCTGTTCATAACTGCCTGCACCAATATTGAAACGCCATAATGATAATCCAATTCCTTTTGGCGAACCATCTGCTGAAGTATCGGTACTAAAAAGATAATCAGCGATTTTATTTTTTTTATTTACATCGCCCCACTTGCCA
>JAYTTM010000391.1:0-1819 GCA_043745055.1 Chitinophagaceae bacterium
AAAACTTGATGATTACAATTTACACTCATTCTAAGTTTTTTCCTTTTAACCAATTACTCATACCAGTTTTGGGAAATTCCTGCCAATATTGGCGTTGCCGAATATACAATAATAAAGCAGATGAAATCTAAAGGGCTCTGGTATATTTTGCTGTTTACAGCAAACTTTTAATGGTTCACAGCATTTCAATTTCAGGCAGTTTACTGTGTAATAAGTTTGTATCGTAAATTAAAAATTACGGTATGAAAAAGATAATAACAGTTTTAATAGTGCTAACATTAATGATTAAAGGCTTTGCCCAATCAGCAGAAACCAGTATATCAGGAAGTGTTACAGATACAAAAAATGCTCCGGTTGCTACAGCAACCATCTCATTAATGAAAGCGAAAGATTCTTCACTCGCTAAAATTTCAGTAACAGATAAATCGGGAAAGTTTTCATTTACAGGCATTCCCTACGGCACATATTATGTGGCTGTTTCTTCGGTAAATATTATTGAAAAAAATTCTTTAGCTTTTGAGTTAACAGCAACTTCGCCATTGTATAATGCAGGTGCAATTATTGTAGACCTTCAGGCCAAAAGCCTTAATACAGTTACCGTAACAAGTAAAAAAACACTGATAGAACAAAAAATTGACCGCATGGTTGTAAATGTAGATGCATCTGTTACCAGTGTTGGTTCAACAGCATTGGAAATTCTGGAGAAGTCGCCGGGTGTTACCGTTGATAAAGATGGCAACATCAGTTTAAAAGGAAAGTCGTCAGTAATGGTAATGATTGATGGTAAACCTTCCTATTTGAATGGTGCTGAACTGGCAAGTCTTTTAGGCAGTATGAATTCGAACCAGTTAAGCCAGATTGAAATCATGACCAACCCATCAGCAAAATATGATGCCGCAGGCAATGCCGGTGTAATTAATATTAAAACAAAGAAAAGTATTACTCAAGGATTTAACGGCAGTGTTACACTAAACTACGGACAGGGAGTTTATGCAAAAACCAATAATAACATTATGCTTAACTACAGAACCAGTAAGATAAATACTTTTTTAAATTATGGTTATACCGTTAATAAAGGGTTTATGAATTTGGACATTCAAAGGAACTTTTTAGGGCCTGCCGGTGCAAAAATTTCTGAACTTGATCAGCAAGTTAACAGAATAAATAAGAGCCAAAATAATAACCTGAAATTAGGGTTAGATTATTTTATTAATAAGCAAACCACTTTAGGGGTTGTAACCACAGGTTTTTTAGCACCTCAACAGCAGGATGGGTTTACTACGAGTTATCGTAAAGATGGTAATTCAAATATTAATTCTATTGAAAAAACAATTAGAACAGTTAACAATACATGGAAGAATGGGGCTATTAATATCAACTTTCATTCTTCATTAGACGGTAGTAAAAAAGATATAGCTGCCAATTTTGATTATCTACATTATGATTTTTCAGGCAATCAAAATATTACAGGTCTTACTTACAATCCAAATCAAATCTTACTGGCCTCAAATTATTTAAAGAACCTGCTTCCTTTAACAATTGATATTTATTCAGGACGCCTTGATTATGCTCAACCTTTGAGTAACGGTATTAAATTGGAGACAGGTATTAAATCTAGTTTTGTAAAAACAAACAACGTTTCAAACTTCTATAATTTATCCAATAATAAATGGCTTACGGATAGCACATTGAGCAACGCTTTTAACTATTCAGAAAATATCAATGCTGCATACCTTAACCTCAATAAAAAAATGGGTAAATGGATGGTGCAGGCAGGCGTAAGGCTTGAAAATACCAACTATAAAGGCTTGCAATCTTC
>JAYTTM010000392.1:0-1818 GCA_043745055.1 Chitinophagaceae bacterium
ATGCTTATCGGCCAACCCTTACGTAAGCTTTTTGAAATGCTGAAAGAAAAAATTGTTATTTCCCGGATGCTTCACAAGGGTGAAATTTTTACGCCTACACCAGAAACTATTTTGTCTGAAAATGATGTGCTGCTGGTTGTTGCCTCAAAAAAAGAAATTGAACAACTAAAATTAATTATAGGCTCTGTCAGTAATGTAAATTTAAAATCTGCTATAGAAAGTAATTTAATATCACGTAGCATCATTGTTACAAAAAAATCAGTAACTCACAAGCGGCTGGGCGATTTACCGGAGTTGTATCAACAAAACTTTACTCTTACCCGGCTAAACAGGGCAGGATTTGAAATGGTACCGCATGGAAATATTGTTTTACAACTGGGTGATACAGTTAAAGTGGTTGGTACAGAAGAAGGCGTTAAGCTTGTATCAGATGCTTTAGGAAATTCAGTTAAAAAACTGGAAGTTCCTGATCTGGCCCCCATCTTTATTGGAATTGTAATGGGGGTAATGTTAGGCAGTATTCCCTTTCATTTTCCAGGAATGCCCGTGGCTGTAAAGATTGGCATGGCCGGTGGCCCGTTAATTGTTGCTTTGTTACTCAGCAGGTTTGGAAATGTTTTTTACCTGAATAACTATACAACCAACAGTGCCAACCTGATGATAAGAGAGTTGGGCATTAGCCTGTTTTTAGCCAGCGTTGGTTTAAGCAGTGGTAAAAATTTATCTATTGCTTTTTCGGATGGTAAAGGTTTTTTATGGATTGCCATGGCAATTGCCATCACCATTATTCCGCTGATTACTGTTGGTGTAATTGCAAAGAAATATTTTAAAAAGACCTATTTTGAAATCTGTGGTTTACTTGCTGGCGCCTCTACAGATCCACCTGCATTGGCATTTGCAACCAAACTTGCCGGTAGCGATATACCTTCTGTAACATATGCAACTGTGTATCCCCTAACAATGATCTTACGCATTGTTGCAGCACAATTACTGATTTTACTTTTTAGCTGATTACATCATTAAATACTTCAAATGAAACCCTATTCAAAAATCCTCCTGCTCGCAATTGCACAATGTTGTTTTGTACCTGTATTTTGCCAGGGTTTACAAAAAAAAGTTGAAATTTTTTCTAATACCTGGGTAAGTATCAACAGCATTATTTTACTGAATAAAAACTGGTTTATAATGGCAGATGCCCACCTCCGTGAAAATGGTTTTTTCAAATCAAATTCATTTTATTTTGGACGGATTGGTTTAGGCTATCAATTTGATAAAAGCCTGTCCTTAGCTGCAGGATATGGCAACCTGCTCTCCTCTCCCACCACACTTGGCTATACAACAAAATCGGATGAAACCCGAATTTATCAACAGGTGGTTTATAACTCCTCCTACAAAAGCAAGGTGAATGTATTGCAACGGTTGAGAAATGAACAACGCTGGCAGGATATCATAGTAAATGATAAAAAAACAAGTGAAAAAAAATTTACCAACCGGGTAAGATACTTGTTAAGCACCAGCTTCCAGGTATTTAAAAATCCCAACCTGCCACAATTGGTTTTAGCTGATGAATTGCTGGTACAATTTGGTAAGGCTATTGTGTTTAATACATTTGATCAAAACAGGATTTTTATCGGCATAAAGCAAAAAATAAATAACAACCTGTTCTTTGATACCGGCTACATGAGTGTGTTTCAACAAAAAAGTAATGGAATCAATTACATACAGAGCAACACGTTTAGGTTGTTTTTTTACTACACTGTAAAAAATCAACATGCAGATAAAAACCTGCATCATAAAGTGTTGGATGGGCAGGAGTAG
>JAYTTM010000393.1:0-1817 GCA_043745055.1 Chitinophagaceae bacterium
GCTGTTCCTGCATGGCTTTTACCAGCGGCACAACAAACCGCTCGTAACTTACAGTGTAGAGGCTCCATTTATTTTTGGGTGCGGCATAGCCGCTAAAATTTCCAGCCTCGGTCGGTATCCACACCCAAAGAAATCGAAAGCGACAATTTGAATTGAACCCTTTTTTTCAACATCTTTATTTAGAAACCCGACTGCTATCTCATTGTCCGAAATCAGGAGCAAAAATTTGAACTTAATTCTTTTCTGTTATGCCCAAAACCTCCAGCTGCTTAATTATTATTCAATGTTTAAAAAACTAACCTCTCCTTTTAAATCATTTTTGCCAGCAGCGCCAATAATATAATTATAACCGCTAACGGCAACGGCACTCCCAAAAAGGCCAAAGGTTTGTCCTCCGCCATCATCCACCTTTCTCACAATTGGCCAGCCCACGGCTGAGTGACGATAGATATACGCAGCACCCTGTGCTGAATTTGACCCTACATCATGATAGTAAGCACCAACAATAAGTGTATCGCCACTAAGGCAAACACTGGTGCCAAAATAAGCTGCTGCGGAGGCATCCGGGGCACTAACCTTTACAGGCACGGCCGACCAGTTTACACCAGTTTTTGTATAAATGTAAACAACCCCATTATCCGTTAGTGGGGCATTATCAAAGTAGGGAGCACCAACAACGGCGTAGCTGCCATTGATGCTGACACTGGTGCCAAAAAAATCACTAACATCACCAGCACCGCGGTAAAGATCTTCCTGCATTGTCCAGTTAGTTCCGCTTCTTACAAAAACATAGGCAGCGCCAACATCCGGCACATAAATATTAGCATCTCTGTAAGGCGAGCCTATAATAGCATAGTCACCATTGATAGCTACACTAAAGCCGAAGTAATCATTGTACTCACCATAAGAAACGGTAAGCTTTGATTGTTGGGTCCAACTGGCACCGCTGCGCACAAAAACATAGGCAGCACCCTGGTTGGCATATTGAACTCTTGCATTGGGGGCACCTACTATTACGTTATCGCCGCTAATGTTTACACTTGTACCAAAGTACTCGCCGAGGATACCATCTGCAGCATTTAGTTTTGCCTGTTGAACCCAGTTGGCACCATTTCTTACAAAAATATATGCAGCACCCTGCAGAAACCAGGCACCTGATCCTTTTGGTGAACCTACAATAGCATAGTTGCCGCTGATGCTAACGCTGTTTCCAAAATTATCATTGGCTGCACCATCTGCAGCAGTCAATATTACTTGCTGCGACCACGTGCCTCCCTGCCTTACAAAAATATAGGCAGCCCCCTGTTTTGTCTTTGTGCCAATATCTTTATTGGCTGCACCCACAATAGCATAATCACCACTGATGCTTACGCTGGCACCAAATTTATCTCCTGCTGCACCGTTTGATGCTGAACGGCCAATGGGCGGATTATTGGCAGCCGAATTACTGAATAACATGGCCTGCCATTTTTCTCCATCAAACAAATAAATAGTTGATTTATCCAGATCAAAAACCAATAAACCAGCAGCAGGCGCTGCAATGGCTTTTCGCTGTGCGGTACTCATACGGGGAATAAGCAATCCTTTATTGGGGCTGTTTATATCAAGCAATGCACTTGGGTTGGGAGGACTGCCGCCTTCATTAATCCCAATACTTTGAGAAAAAGAAAGAGTAAGCCAACACATAAGCGGTATTAATAAAATTGTGTTCTTCAAAAGAACTTATTTTAAAAATTAAAAATGATAAAACTTTCACTATAAAAATAGTGGGTACTGTAGAAAATCACCAACTACTTTGTGTAACTGGCGGGGTAATA
>JAYTTM010000394.1:0-1815 GCA_043745055.1 Chitinophagaceae bacterium
GGCAATTAATAATATATCCTAGACAAATTTTGTTCCTGAAATGTTGCACCACTATTTAATTGATTAAAAATTCGGCTTACATTTGTTATTATTATGTTACCATCTACTTCAATACAATACGAGCAGGAGATTGATACACTTACATTAAACGGAAACTATTGCTCTTTAGTTTGCTGGAATGATGATATAAATACCTTTGAATGGGTAATTGAAAGTTTGATAGATATATGCGGCCATACCAAAGAACAAGCAGAACAATGCGCCATTATCATCGACAGCAAAGGAAAATATGCAGTAAAAGAAAGCAGCTACGAAGTATTGAAACCCATGTGCGATGCCATTACCGATCGGGGCATTAGTGCCACAGTGGAAGTAATGTCGAATTAGTTTTTTGCTCAAACCGTTTTCCCCCAAACTTTATTCTCTTTTTCCCCAATGGTTATTCTTGATAAGCGGATTCAGTTTCCACCAGTCGATACTGCTGACAAAGAGGGTCTTGTAGCTATGGGTGGTGACCTTGGTACCGAGCGTTTGTTGCTGGCTTACCGCAGTGGTATTTTTCCCTGGTACAACCAAGAGGAACCGATAGTATGGTGGAGCCCGGATCCCCGTTGTGTACTTTTACCAACCAATTTAAAAATTAGTAAGAGCATGCAAACTGTGCTTAACAATGGCAGGTTCCGCTTTACCAGCAACCGTACTTTTGTTACTGTAATAGAAAATTGTAAACAAGTAAATACGCAAAAGCACAACGGCACCTGGATCAGCAATGACATCATCAATGCCTATACAACTTTACACAGACTCGGCCATGCACATAGTGCCGAAGCCTGGCAGGATGGAGAGCTTGTAGGTGGCCTGTATGGCATCCGGATAGGCAACGTTTTTTTTGGTGAAAGCATGTTTAGTAAAGTGAGCAATGCCAGTAAGTTTGCTTTCATTCTTTATGTTCAGCAGTTGCAAAAAGAGGGGGTGATTTTAATTGATTGCCAGCAAGCCACTGCTCACTTGCAAAGCCTCGGCGCCACTCTTATGGAAAGAAGTGATTTCATAAAGGCATTGGATGAAAATTGTTGATAGCCGTAGTGCTAAATGTCCAGAACAATTCTGATGTTTGCTTTAAGGGTAGAAATTTGCTGTTTGTTAAGTTTTCCAAGTTTCTTTATTAATCGCTTATTGTCAATTGCCCTTATTTGGTCAACAAGAATATCGCTTAACTTTTGCAACTGCTCTTTACCTAAATGCACCCGCAATAATTTAACGTCAGGCTTAACATTTGTTGTAATTGGACATATGATAGTAGATAAATGCGTATCATTTAACAAGTCTGTTTGAATTATAACTACGGGTCTGGTTTTACCAGGTTCAGTGCCAACAGTTGGGATTAAGTCTGCCAACCAAATGTCATGTTGATTAATTTTCATCAACAAATTTTTCGAATTCAGCTAATATTTCCATTGAATCACTACTTGTTAATGTTGATTCTTTAGTCAGTTGTATCTTTAAAAGTCGCCGCTTATTAAAAAGGTTATAAATACTTACAGCCTCGTTTATGTAACGATTCCTGGCCAATTTAAGCTTTGCTGTAACTTCTTCTGTTTCATCAAAAATTTTATCGTCAAGTTTTAGAGAAAGCGTTTTCATCATTTAATGTTTGCACAAAAGTATACCTTTTTAGTATATACTAAAAAGTCAATGTTTTACGGAATGTTGATTGGTATAACGGCTAATGCCGGACTTTCCGCTGGTATCCGCCACCTATCCTGGTTTTTATCGGAAGCCATTCAGCAGCTTATTATTTATGCTGCTCTTATT
>JAYTTM010000395.1:0-6604 GCA_043745055.1 Chitinophagaceae bacterium
AAAAGTAAATTCTTCTTCTACTTTTGGCGCCTGGTATAAATTTTCTCCTAAAAAGCTATCGTCTTTTGTTTTGTAAAAATAAAGTGCAACTGCAAAATATACATACGCAGCTGTACACTCAAATACCTCACCAACAGTTTGATAAAGACTAACTGCCTTGCCCCGGGGCAAAAAAGAATATTTAATGCTGTAAAATATAGCCCAGCTAATAAGAAAAAATATCCCCATAGTAAAAGGCGCAACCGGCAATTTGAATTTTTTATTTATTTCCCTCCGGGACTTAAAGTAAAAAATCAAAACCGGTAACAGTACCAGAAATGAAACTGAAAAAATTCTGAAGAGTATATTAATTTCCAATAAACGTTGCCAGCCGGTTTTTTTTACGCCATCCAGGTATTTATCATTAAATATTTCAAGATTGTGGATGTTTGTTTCCTTTTGAACATTTACTTGTTTTAGATCCTCCGGAGTATTAAAACCAATTATTCTTTGACCCCAACTTATTTCTTCCCCCATTCCCATAAAAAACATCAAAGCTAGCCCTAGTATAAAAATGTTTTTATTTCTTTTATAGGTAATAAAACACAACACGGACGAAAACAAAAAGAGAATTGCAGTTATACATTCAAAAAGACCATCCTCTTTTCCAATTGACATAATTACATCATCACTACAAAAGATGTATATTGAATAACTCATAATAATAACAGCCATAATTGATCTTATATATGGCTTCAACGATTTAATTTCTTTCTGGTAACTTGCTATTAACATAACCGGAATTTTTTTTAGTTAGGTTTAAAATTTTTACTTTAATCTTTTAACAGAAAAAATAACAATGAAATAATATTATATTTTTAAAACGGGATACATTATTTATTATTGTGCATTGGTGTATTTTTCATTGAATTAGAATATCTTAAAAAATACTCCAAGGCCAGCTTAATTTTCTTTTATATTTATTTCATTTACACTTCATAGGTAACAATCTTTGTTTATTTAGGCCCTACGGAAAAACAAGTGAAGGTTTGTTTACAAAAGGCAAGTTTCTTTGCAATACACCAATCCTTTAATGGTAGTATTCAGCATCAGAAACCCGAAGGCATTTTAACTAAAAGTTGCCATGGAAATTGAACGAAGGATTATTAAAGTCTGAGGGGGATGGATTATTTGTACAATGCTTGCTTTTTCCTAAAAGCACTGGGGTTTTCTCCGGTAAATTTTTTGAAAGTCTTATTAAAATGAGATAGGTTTTCAAAGCCAGTTTCGTAGCAGGCATCACTTATATTTTTATCCTGCATCAACAGTTTTTTTGCCTGGTTAATTCGGTATTGATTTAAAAAGTCTGTAAAAGTAAGATGAGTAGATTTTTTAAAATACCGGCAAAAAGCAGCTGTTGTTAAGTGTGAAATTTTAGCAACTTCATTTACATCAATGTGCTGCTGATAATTCGATTCTATAAAATGATAGATACGATGCAGTCGTTGCTGTTCTTTCAATACAGATACATTAGCAATAGGCCTTGTGTTTAATGCAACTGCCTCTTTACTTTCTGCCAACAAATTAAAAACCTGCAACAAAGTAATCAACTGATCAAAATGCGATAAGCTTGTTAGTGTCTTTAATTTTTCTCCTGCCTGTGTCTTTGTTTTGCCAAAAAATACCAATCCGGTTTTTGCACGTTCAAACAAATCATTGATGGATGTTATTTCGGGCAACGCAAAAAAAGCCTGCCCTAAAAAATGTTCTTTCATTTGTACCACCACAGTGTCCACAGTAGTTCTTACTCCATAATCAAAATTTAAATGTGAAATATTGGGGCCAATTAATGCAAGGTCACTGCCTTCGTATTTTGAAATATGATCACCAATATGACGAATACCGGTATCTGCTTCCACATATACAATTTCATATTCAGGATGAAAATGCCAATAAAATAAATCATTCAAATTAGGCGTAAGCAATATCTTAAAAGAGCTGTGCTCATCAGGTTGTATGGCTTCGAGTTTTACTTTCATCTGGAAAAATATAGTCCTGCTATTTAATAGGTTTGTGATTTCTGATTCATTTAGTCTTTGACCTTGGTTGTACTATTCTTTATCAAATTTCATAAAAAATATCAATACAGAACAAATATTGGGTATTGTAAGTGTAGAAACCGGCGGATACTAAAAGTTATTTTTGATGTATCAAATCAAACAACAAATTGTCACATGAATCAAGTAAGCAATCAACCGGTAGCAAGTAACCAACAGCTACTGCTATCGCAACCACTTGCATCTTCAGTTATCATCAGCAATAACACAGCCACCTGCCAACACAGAACAAATAAAGGATACTGTACCCGTAGTAATCGCCAATGCCCCCTATCATCCATTTCATTAACTTTAAAAAATTAAAACTTGCTATTATGGAACAAAAAACAATGACCCCCACCATGGCACCTACTATGATGCCCAACGCACATAAGGACATCCCGGGAAATCCATCTACTGCAAAAAGCAGCGCCACTAAACTTAATGACCGGAGTAATGGAAAACCACTTCGTGTATTGAGTGAAGAAGACTGGAATTTCTGGATAACCAACGGATACATTGTTATTAAAAATGCCGTACCAAAAGAACAGGCTCTGGCAACTGCTAAATTTTTATGGGAGTTTGAAGAAAAAAATCCTGCTGATCCAGAAACTTGGTATGCACTACCCCGTGCTGAAATGAAAATGAAAGAACTCACCAATACTGGTATGGTGGAAGTGTACAACAACCAGCACCTTTGGAACAACCGCCAAATGCAAAAAGTATACGATGCCTTTGTAGATATTTGGGGTACCGAAAAATTGTGGGTTACCATTGATAGGGCCAATTTAAATTTCCCCATCAAGCCAGGATTTGAATACAAAGGTTTTATTCACTGGGATTATGATCCTGAAACAAAACCAGTAAACGTACAAGGAGTAATTGCATTGGCAGACCAGGATGATGAAAACATGGGTGGCTTTCAATGTCTCCCTGAATTGTTCCGTACTTATGATATCTGGAAACTTACACAGCCGGAAAACAGGGATCATTTTAAACCAGATACAACTGGCTTTGAAATGAAAAAAGTAAAAATGGAGGCGGGTGATTTGTTGATATTTAACAGTCTTCAGCCGCATGGCATAAGGCCTAACCTAAGCGGTAATAAGGTACGCATTGCACAATACATTTCTATGATGCCGGCAGAGGAAGAAAATGAAGCGCTTCTTGAATGGAGGGTAACATCCTGGCGAGACAGCGTTGCACCGGAAGGCTATGCATTTCCTGGCGATCCAAGAAAATGGGAGCAAACGAAATATGGCCGGGCTGAATTAAATAACCTGGGTAAAAAATTATTAGGCCTGGATAAATGGTGAGTGATTTTTACTAAATACTCATTGCATTTTTTATAAAATTTTAATCAGTAAAATCAACAAATGACAAACCAACCATTCACCCGGCTCAGCAATGGTATTACAATGCCCCTGCTGGGTTTGGGTGTATATGATATGTACCATGCAACAGCCGAAAAGGCTGTGTTGGATGCCCTTGAAATAGGTTATCGTTTAATAGACACAGCTTCACTTTACGAAAATGAAACAGAAGTAGGTGCAGCAATCAATAAAAGCAGCGTGCCAAGAAATGAAATTTTTGTAACCACAAAAGTGGGTAATGCCGATCATGGATATGATGAAACACTTAGGGCATTTGATACCAGTTTACAAAAACTACAATTGGATTATGTTGATCTGTACCTGGTGCACTGGCCAATTAAAGGCAAGCGTAAAGAAACCTGGCAGGCACTGGAAAAATTATATGCAGATAAAAGAGTGAAAGCAATTGGTGTGGCCAATTACTTAATTCCGTTTTTGGATGAGTTGGAGATACATGCGTCGATAGTGCCTATGCTCAACCAGGTAGAGTTTACACCTTGGCTATTTCAGGAGGACCTGATGAAATATTGCCAGCAAAAAAACATTCAGTTACAATCTTATTCACCCATTACAAGGGGCAAAAAATTTGATGATGCAAGGTTACTGCAGTTATGCACCAAATACGATAAAACACCTGCACAGATTATTTTGCAATGGAATATTGCACATGGTATTTCCACCATACCAAAATCATCCAGTAAGCTACGTTTACAGGAAAATTTTGACAGCCTTTCGTTTAATTTATCAACAGATGATGTAATCTTTATGGACAGCTTTAATGAAAACTTCAGGATCTGCGACGATCCGGCTGAAATGTTTTAATTTATTAATGACTAACCGCAATTGGGACCTAAGAGGCGTAGCCTCGGTTGATATTGTAACAAAGGGTTTCAACCCGTTGATGAAGTAATAGATATTATATTGAGAACCATCGGTTCGGCACATGTAAAGTGTGCCGTAGCAGATATGTAAACCTTTTGGTTTTATTAATAAATACAACTGTATGTGCCGAGCCTACGGTTCTCATCCAGCCTTTTTTTGTAACAACGGGTTAAAACCCGTAGTTACAAAACAGAAATAAGCCTACGGCTCTACAATTTTCTTTTAATGAAGTTGCTCCTAATTGCGGATAGTCAATAATTTATTATTAATCAAACTAAAATTATTCAAATGAAATTTCTATTTGTTTTACTTACCGTATTTACTTTTAGCGGTACAGCTTTTTCACAATCAAATGCCAACGGAAATAAACTATTGCGGCATGTGGTAATTTTTAAATTTAAAGACAGCTCAACTGAAGAAGATATAAAAAAAGTGGCAGAAACTTTTGCAGCATTGTATGGGAAAGTGCCCCAGGTTAAGGCATTTGAATGGGGTATAAATAATAGTCCTGAGCACTTTAATGAGGGCTTTACACACTGTTTTATGCTGACATTTTCATCTGAAAAAGATTTGGCAGATTATCAGCTTGATCCAGCTCATAAGGCTTTTCAGCAGGTGTTGAAACCTCATATGGACAAAGTTTTTGTGGTAGATTACTGGGTAAAATAACAGATCGGGCATTGCTCATTGTTCATTTTTTTTATTAAGTAGTAATCTTTTTTCCAGTTTCATTTTCACCTGATTTTCAACTCTTTTTTATATTGAGTTTATATCTTTAGAGTAAAACTATTTTCATGTATGATAGGCAGCTATTTTAGATTAATTACAATCATTTAATCCGGATTATAAAGCGTTATTCAAACCCATTATTTATAACTATTTCCAAATTCTTTTGACAGTAGTTCAATTGCATGGGTAGTTAAACTTTGCTTGTCTGCATTTATAACAACCCTGTAACGCATTGTAACTGATTCGTCTTTTTTTAAAGCATAATTAAGGGTAGTTTTTCCTTTGCTGAAAATTTTTTGTCCTAAAGGATTGGCTGAAAATAAACCATAGCCACGGGCATGCCAGAATGTAGGGTAACCAATATTTTGTGGATGATCAATAATAACAATACTGATGCTGTCCTGTCCTTTTTTGCCATACAACATACACCATTCGGCACGTGTGCCCCACGCCGCATCGCCGCTAATTCCCCGGCTGGTAATATAATTTCCGGATACAGCTGTATCATTGGCTGATTTTATGGTTGTGATATTGCCATGATTATCTGTAAATGCCCTTTCCTCTTTAGAGGGTAGTTCCAACTCATGTGAAACTCTTAAAGCCAGCAAGCCATCTTTTACATCAGGCATAGCAACATCTACCATTGCTTTTAAAGTTGTAATGCGATCTATTATACGAAGGTTGTTATAGGATGAAAAATAAAAGCTGGTAGTTTCCCGAAGTAAGACATTTTTATTAATATCCTGCCAGTTGGCGCTATAGGTTAATGTGCCATGCTCACCGCTTGTGGCATTAAGTATCTTGGTCGTTTTAATCCAGCCGTATCCTGCCTTTTTTTCCGGTGCTATTGCTGACGAATTATTCCAGAAGTCAAGACCATTTACACTTTCGTAATTCAGCCACAAGCCAATGTGGTGAGGGTGATCAACAGGTTCATTTGGCCGGGGACTAATGGGAAAACCTCTTGTAATGATTTCACCATTAGCCGCATAAATTGGATACAATACAGGCTTCTCCAAAGAATCAGGATAGATAAAGCTGGTAAAAGGTTGTTTGTTGATCAGGATATTGATCCGCTTATTATTTTCTTCCTTTATTACATCAATAATATTCTTTTTTTGCGCAAAAAAAACAGCAATAAAAAAGGCGCTAAACAAGCAAATGCAGATAAGTTTTAATTTAATTTTCATGCTATTTTTTTATTCTGTAAAAAAGTCTCTGTATATTTTTCATCAGGCAATTTTACTGATGCCAAATATGTATAACAGTCAGCATATTCTTTAAATTGTCAATTTAATTTTATTGAATTCACTACTACAAACTTAATCTTATTCTCCATTAAGTTAAAGTAGTCCTTTTAACCTAATGGGCAAACTAAGCACATAGATATATAAATGCAATAAAGGCACAGGTTTTTTAAAGCTGTGCCTTTATTTTTACCAGTCTTCGAAAATGTAAGCAACTATTTTCTACCATTCATAAAATAATTAGTCCTGCTTTCTTTATATACATTGAACTTTCTTATTTTCATTTCCTAAACCAACA